>DASSQM010000212.1:0-4197 GCA_035702465.1 Anaeromyxobacter sp.
CCTTGGCCCACCGCATCCTCATCGTGGACGACGAGCCGAACATCGTCATCTCGCTCGAGTACCTCATGAAGCGCGAGGGGTTCGACACGGCGGTGGCCGCCGACGGCGAGGCCGCGCTCGCGGCGCTGGAGAAGGTGCCGCCGGATCTCGTCATCCTCGACGTGATGCTGCCGCGCATGAACGGCTTCGAGGTGTGCCGCCGCATCCGCGCCGATCCGCGCTGGCGCGCGCTGCGCATCCTCATGCTCACCGCGAAGGGCCGCGACACCGAGGTGGAGAAGGGGCTCGGGCTCGGCGCGGACGCGTACGTGACGAAGCCGTTCTCCACGAAGGACCTGGTCGCCCAGATCCGCATGCTGCTGGGCGCGCCGCGCTGATCGTCGCGATCGCTCCATGGACCCGAACGCGCCACGGCCGCCGGACCCGGGCGACGCGCCCCTCGCGACGCTCACCATGTACAGCCCGCTCTCGGCCATCATGCGGCGGGACCCGGTCTCCGTGCCGCTCGAGGCGACCGTGCGCGAGGCGCTCGAGACGATGGAGCGGATGCGCATCGGGTCCGTGCTCGTGGCGGATCCGGATCGCCGCGTGCCCCTCGGCATCTTCACGCTCCAGGACCTCGTCCGGCGCGTGACCTTGCCGGGCGGCGATCTCGGCGAGCCGATCGCCACGGTGATGACGAGCGGCCTCATCACCCTCGGCCCGCACGCGAGCGCGCACCAGGCGGCGCTCGTCATGGCGCGGAACGGCGTCCGGCACGTGGTCGTCGTCGACGCGGAGGGCCGGCTCGCCGGCATCGTCGAGCAGGAGGACCTCTTCGGCCTCCAGCAGGTCGGCGTGAAGGAGGTCTCGAACCGCATCCAGTCGGCCGCCGACGTGGAGGGGCTCCGCGCGGCCGCGCAGGCGATCCGCGATCTCGCCGACGGGCTCATGGCCCGCGGCACGAGCGCGGAGATGCTCACGCACTTCGCCTCGACGCTGAACGACCTCCTCACCATCCGCGCCATCGACCTCACCGCGGACGAGCACGAGCTGCCGCCCGTGCCCATGTGCTGGATCGCGCTGGGCTCGGAGGGCCGGCTCGAGCAGACCTTCGCGACGGATCAGGACAACGGGATCATCTTCGAGGCGGACGAGGGCGACGCCGAGCACGTGCGCGGGGCGCTCGTCGCGTTCGCGCGCGGCGTCAACGAGAAGCTCGCCGCCTGCGGGTTCCCCTTGTGCAAGGGCGGCATCATGGCGGGCAATCCGCAGTGGTGCCTGCGCCTCCCCGAGTGGCGGCGGACCTTCTCGCGCTGGATCGACGAGCCCGAGGCGCAGGCGGTGCTGCACGCGAACATCTTCTTCGACCTGCGGGCGATCCACGGGAACGAGGGGCTGGCGGAGCAGCTCCGCGACTGGCTCCTGCCCCGCGCGGCCGACCACCCGCTCTTCCTCCGCCTCATGGCCGAGGACGCGGTGCGCTTCGAGCCTCCCCTCGGGATGGTGCGCGACTTCGCGTACGACGGCTCGAAGGAGCACCCGCGCACCGTCGACCTCAAGGTCCGCGGGTCTCGCCTGTTCGTGGACGCCGCGCGCGTCCTCGCGCTCAAGCACGAGGTCGCGCCGACGAGCACGGCCGAGCGCCTGCGCGAGCTCGCCGGCCCCGCGAACCTGGGCGCGGAGGCGGTCGCCGCGCTCGTGGACGGCTTCCACTTCATCCACCTCATGCGCCTGCGGCACCAGCGGCGGCTCCGCGGCGCGGACGCGGGCCGCGCCAACCGCGTCGATCCGTACGAGCTGAACGACCTCGATCGCACCGTGCTGAAGGAGGCGTTCAAGCAGGCGCGGAAGCTCCAGGGCATCCTCACGTCGAGGTTCGAGCTCCGGACGTGACGTCGCCGCTCGCCGCCCGCTCGCCGTAGATGTCCCGGATGAGCGGCGCGAACTTCTCGTAGATCGTCTTCCGCCGGACCTTCATCGTGGCGGTGACCTCGTCGTCGTCGTGGTCCAGCTCCTTCTCGAGGAGGCGGAACGCGCGCACCTGCTCGACGGGCGCGAGCCCCTCGTTGGCGCGGTCGATCTCGGCGGAGACGAGCTCCCTCACCTGCTCGAGCCGGGCGAGGCTCTTGAAGTTCGTGTACGGGAGCCGCCGCTCGGTCGCCCACTGGCCGACGTTCTCGAAGTCGATCTGCACGAGGGCGGCGAGGAACTTCTCGCCGTCGCCCACCACCACCGCCTCCTTCACGTAGGGCGAGACCTTGAGCGCGTTCTCGACGAGCGAGGGGGACACGTTCTTCCCGCCCGCGGTGACGAAGATCGCCTTCTTGCGGTCCACGATGCGCAGGTGCCCGTCGGGATCCAGCTCCGCCACGTCGCCGGTGTGGAGCCAGCCCTCGCGCACCGTCGCGGCGGTCGCCTCGGGATCGCGGTAGTACCCCTGGAAGACGCACTCGCCCTTCTTCAGCAGCTCGCCGTCGGGCGCGATCCGGAACTCGACCCCGGGGATGGGCTTCCCCACCGTGCCGAGCCGCACGTCGCCCTCGCGCTGCACGAACGAGAAGCCCGTGCACTCCGTCATCCCGTAGCCCTCCCGCACCGGGATCCCGAGCGCGTGGAAGAAGCGCAGCACGTCCGGCGAGATCGCGGCGGCGGCGGTGAAGGTGCAGCGGGCGCGCCGGAGCCCCACGTGGTTCTGGAGCGCGCGCAGGACGAGCGCCCACGCGAGGAACCACCGCGCGCGGGCGAAGGCGCCCAAGGGCTCGCCCGCGAGCCGCGCCTCCGCGAACGACTTGCCCTCGGCGAGCGCCCGCTCGAAGAGCGCGCGGCGCCAGCGCGGCGCCTCCTGCATCCGGACGAGGATCGAGGCCTGGAGCTTCTCCCAGATGCGCGGCACGCCCAGGAACACGGTCGGCGCGATCTCGCGGAGGTCCTCCTGGATCGTGCGCAGGCTCTCGGCGAAGTTCACCTCGAGGCCGAGGTGCAGGGGCAGGAACACGGAGAAGATCTGCTCGGCCACGTGGCAGAGCGGCAGGTAGCTGACCACCGAGTCGCCCGCGCGGATGCCGGTCGCCTCCGCCGCCGCCCGCGCCTGGGCGAGGACGTTCCGGTGGCTGATCATGGCACCCTTCGGGAAGCCGGTCGTGCCCGACGTGTAGATGAGGAACGCGGTGGCGTCGCGTTCGGTGGCGTCCACGAGGCGGTCGAACTCCGCCGGGTCGGCGCGCGCGCGATCCGCGCCGAGCCGCTCCACGTCCTCGAACGAGAGCAGGCGCGGGTCCCGGTACCGCGACAGCCCCTTCATCTCGGCGACGACGATGCGTCCCACCGCGGGCAGCCCCGACCCCGCGTCCAGGATCTTGTCGACCTGCTCCTGATCCTCGCAGACCACGATCGTCGCGCCCGAGTGCGCCACCACGTACTTCACCTCGGGCGAAGGGCTCGTCGGGTACACCCCCACGCCGACCGCCGACGCGCTCATTGCGGCGAGCTCGGCCCAGACCCACTCGCGCCGGTTCTCGGAGAGGATCGCCACCTTGTCGCCCTCCTCGAGCCCGAGGGCGCGCAGCCCGAGGCAGAAGCGGCGCACGTGGCCGAGGTACTCCTCCCACGTCACCCGTTGCCAGATGCCGTACTCCTTCTCGCGGAGCGCGACCGCGCCCGGGGCGACGCGCGCGCGCTCGCGGAGGAGCTTCGGGAGGGTGTCCGCTACGACAGCCACCGCTTCCTCCGCTTGTAGTGCTTCACGTCGCGGTAGCTCTTCCGCTGCCCACCGCGCCGGCCGAGGTAGAACTCCTGCACGTCGCGGTCCTGGCGGAGCCGCTCCACCGGACCGTCGAGCACCACCTTGCCCGACTCCATGACGTAGCCGTAGCTCGCGACGGCGAGCGCCATCGAGGCGTTCTGCTCGACGAGCAGGATGCCGGTCCCCTCCTCCCGGTTGACGCGCTCGACGATCGCGAAGATCTCCTCCACGAGGAGCGGCGAGAGCCCGAGCGACGGCTCGTCGAGGAGCATGAGCGCGGGCCGCGCCACGAGCGCGCGGCCGATGGCGAGCATCTGCTGCTCGCCGCCCGAGAGGAGGCCGCCGAGCGCCCTCCGTCGATCGGCGAGCCGCGGGAAGTACGCGTAGACGCGCTCGACGTCGGCCGCGACGCCGCCCCGCGCGCGCCGCGCGTACGACGCGCACAGCAGGTTCTCCTCGACCGTGAGCTCCTC
>DASSQM010000213.1:0-12752 GCA_035702465.1 Anaeromyxobacter sp.
CTCGACGCCGGGGGCGGGCGCCTCCGCTGGGAGGGCGCGCTCACGCTCCCGAAGGGGATGCCGACGCGCTGGCGCGACGCCATCACCGGCGCGGAGCGCGAGGGCCCCGGGATCCCGCTCGCGGACCTGTTCGAAGCCTTCCCCGTGGCGCTGCTCGTCTCGGAGAGCCGCCCGTGAGCGCGGTGCGGTTCCACCTCGTGCGCCACGGCAAGGCGGAGCCGAAGGCGGAGGGCGACGACGCGGCCCGCCGCCTCACCGCGGACGGCCGCGCTCGCTTCGCGGCGCACGCCCGCGCCGTGGCGCCGCGCCTCGTGCTCTCGCGCATCGCGGCGAGCCCCCTCGCGCGGGCCCGCGAGACGGCGGAGCTGCTCGCGGCCGCGACCGGCGCCCCCGTCGCCGACGAGGGCGCGCTCGCCTCCGGCGCGTCCAGCGGCCGGGAGGTCCTCGAGCTCGGCCGGCGGCTCGGCGCGGGCGCGGCGCTCGTGGGCCACAACCCCGAGCTGCAGGAGGCGGTGGCGCTCGCCGCCGGGCGCCACGTCGAGGTGAGCCCCGGCGCCATCGCCGCGATCGACGCCGACGACCGCGGGTACCGGCTCGCCTGGATCGAGGCGCCGTGAGAGGCAGCGGTCGGCCTTCGGCACTCGGCCGTCGGGCTTCAGGCCTCGGCCCGACCGCCCGGCGCGCGGTGCGGGCTGTAGCCTGAAGGCCGAGGGCTGTAGACTGCCGGGCCATGTCGCGCGTCCACCTCGTCACGCAGGCGTACGGCAAGGAGGAGATCCGGACCGAGGCGCTGTACGCGCTCTGGTCGGCGCTCGCCTGGCGCGGCGACCTCCCGCTCGACGTGCACGTCTACACGGACGAAGCGGCGCCGTTCGCCGCCCTGGACCGGCGCGCCGACGTCCGCGTCCTCTCCGCGGAGGAGATCCGCGCCTGGCGCGGTCCGCACGACTTCATCCACCGCGTGAAGGCGGAGATGATCCGCGACATGGTCCGGCGCTTCCCCCGGGAGAAGCTCGCGTACGTGGACGCGGACGTCGTCTTCACCGCCCCGCTCGCGGAGCTGTTCGAGCGGATCGGCCCGGGGCGCTCGGTGCTGCACCTGCGCGAGTACTCCGTCGCGACGCACGACTCCGCGCAGATGCGCAAGTTCCGCGCGCACATGGGCGCCCTCTCCTTCCGCGGCCAGCCGCTCGACCTCTCGCGCGACATGTGGAACGCGGGCGTGGTCGGGATGGACCCGTCCGTCTTCCCGATCGTCGACGAGTGGATGGAGTGGATCGACGCGATCTACCCGCACTACGAGCGCGGCCTCGTCGAGCAATACGGCATCTGCCGCCTCCTCCAGCGCGAGGGGACGGTGGCCCCGACGGACGACCTCGTCCTCCACTACTGGTTCCAGAAGGACGAGTACGTCGCCGCGATCCGCCGGGAGCTCGCCGCGCTGTCCGCGCTCCCCTTCGAGGACGCGCTCGCGCGCCTGCGCGAGAGCCCGATCCGGCTGCCGCGGCGGCTCCAGCGACGGACGCTCCGCGATCGCCTGCAGCACCACCCTCGGCTGCGACGCCTCCTGTTCTGGGACAGGGGGTAAGTCGGCGCCGTACGCCGTATCTGGAACCGGCCACCCGGCCTGATAAGCTCGCGTGGATGGCCGCCCCCGAGCCGCCCCGCGCGCCGCCCCCCAAGTTCGTCGAGGAGCTCGACGTCCTCGTGCGGGCCCGCTACCCGCTCGTCTACCTCGTGACGAGCGAGGAGCAGCGGCTCGAGGAGATCCTGGGCGAGCTGGCGGAGGCGCACGGCAAGGCGTGCCTGGGCTGGTCGATCGTGAAGGGGTTCGGGCGCATCGGCGGCTCGAAGTCCGGCGCGGTGCCGGAGGACGCGAAGGAGCCGCTCGCCGCGCTCGCCGCCGTCGAGAAGCTCTCCGAGCCGTCGCTCGTGGTGCTGAAGGACTTCCACCCGTTCCTCGCGGATCCGGCCGTGGTCCGCTCGCTCCGCGAGCTCGCCCACGCGCTCAAGTCGACCTTCACGACCGTGGTCCTCCTCTCGCCGACGCTCGTCATCCCGCCGGAGATCGAGAAGGAGGTCTCCGTCCTCGACGTCCCGCTCCCCGGCTACCGCGACCTCCTCCAGCTCCTGAAGGAGATCGTGGGCGTGGTGCGCCAGGGCAACCGCGCCAAGGTCGACCTCACGAAGGACGACGCCGACCAGCTCATCAAGGCGGCGCAGGGGCTCACGCTCGCCGAGGCCGAGAACGCGTTCGCGAAGGCGATCGCGACCGACGGAAGGCTCTCGAAGGACGACGTCCCGCGCATCCTCGACGAGAAGCGCCAGGTCATCCGCAAGAGCGGGCTCCTCGAGTACTACCCGACCGAGGAGAAGCTCGCGAACGTCGGCGGCCTCGACCTCCTCAAGACCTGGCTCGTCCGGCGCGGCGCCGCGTTCTCCGAGGCGGCGCGCCGCTTCGGCCTCCCCGAGCCGAAGGGGCTCCTCCTGCTCGGCGTGCAGGGCTGCGGGAAGAGCCTCACCGCGAAGGCCGTCGCGGCGCAGTGGCGGCTCCCGCTCCTCCGCCTCGACATGGGCCGCATCTTCAGCGGGCTCGTGGGCTCGTCCGAGGAGAACCTGCGCCGGGCCATCGGCGTCGCGAACAGCGTCGCGCCGGTGGTGCTTTGGATCGACGAGATCGAGAAGGGGTTCGCCGGGATGGCGTCGTCGGGCCAGGTGGACGGCGGCGTCACGGCGCGCGTCACCGGCACGCTCCTCACCTGGCTGCAGGAGAAGACCGCGCCGGTGTTCGTGGTCGCGACCGCGAACCGCATCGAGCAGCTCCCGCCGGAGCTCCTTCGCAAGGGCCGCTTCGACGACATCTTCTTCATCGACCTCCCCGCCGCCGAGGAGCGGCGCGACATCCTCGCCATCCACGTGGCGAAGCGGGGCCGCGATCCGGCGCGCTACGACCTCGACCTCCTCGCGCGCCGCGCCGAGGGGTTCTCCGGCGCCGAGCTCGAGCAGGCCGTCGTCTCGGCGCTGTACGACGCGTTCGCGGAGGCGAAGGAGCTCGAGGAAGGCCACCTCGAGCGCGCGGTCGCCGAGTCGCTCCCGCTCTCCACGACGATGCGCGAGGAGATCGACCGGCTCCGCGACTGGGCGCGGACCCGCACGCGCCCCGCCTCCTCGTCGCCCGCCGCGCCGGTCCCGCCGCCGGTGCCACGCCCGGGGTGATCGGTGTCCCGCCTCGGCCGATTCCTGCACCTCGAGCGCAAGCGGTCGGCCCGCGGCGCGGAGCCCGCGCCGGAAGGCGGCGCCGAGGCGACCGCAGAGCGGTTCGAGGGAGTGCAGCGGCCGGGCCGCGGGCCCAGCGCGCCGCGCGCATCCGGCGCGGACCTCGACCGCTTCGGCCCGGAGCCGCCGCCGAGGATCGAGCTCCTCGAGGCCGGCGCGGACGCGCAGCCGTTCACGCGCTGCATGCGGTGCGGCATGGACCACGGGGTGTTCGCGACGGTGTGCACCGGCTGCAACGCGAGCCTCGACACCGCCGAGCAGCGGGCCTTCAACGAGCGGCTCTGGGCGCAGCTCCAGGCACAGGCCGCGCGGGAGGCGCAGGCGGCCGCGGAGCGCAGGAACATGCAGGAGCGCGCCGAGGCGGACCTCGCCCGCAGCCGTCGCGCCATGGGCGAGGAGCTCGCGCGGGAGGTCGGGGCGCGCGAGCGGTGGCGCCTCGGCCGCGACGGCGGGGCCTGGAGCGGCGAGTCCGGGTACGTCGGCCCGCCGCTCGGGCTTCGCCTCCTGAACGCGCTGCCCGACTGGCGCTGGCAGCTCGGCGCGGTCGCCGCCGCCGTCGCGCTCGTCGGCGGCCTCGTCGCGATCGCGCGCCGGGGGCACCCCCTCGCGCTGCTCGCGGCGATCCTCGTGGTCGTCCTCCTCGTCGTCCCCCTCTGGCGGGTGGACGCACCACCCTAGCGCGCCGTGGCGGCGGTGCGCGCTTCGCGGTAACGGATCCGGCCGATCACCACGACCCGCTTCGGGCACGGGCAAGGGCACGCGCACGGGCACGGGATTGCACCGGAGGGACGGCATGGCGAAGGCGATCCGCATCCAGAAGACCGGCGGGCCGGAGGTGCTGGCGCTCGAGGACGTCGCGGTGGGCGAGCCGGGCCCCGGCGAGGCCCGCGTCCGGCACGCCGCGTGCGGCGTGAACTTCATCGACACGTACCACCGGACCGGCCTCTACAAGATGCCGCTCCCCATCACGCTCGGCGTCGAGGGCGCGGGCGTGGTCGAGGCGGTCGGCGGCGGCGTCTCGCACGTGAAGGCCGGCGATCGCGTCGCGTACGCGGGCGGCCCTCCCGGCGGCTACAGCGAGAGGCGCGTGATGCCGGCGGATCGGCTCGTCCGGCTGCCGAGCGAGATCCCCGAGGACCAGGCCGCCGGCATGATGCTGAAGGGGCTCACCGTCTGGTACCTCGTGCGGAAGACGTACCGCGTCCAGAAGGGCGAGACCGTCCTCTGGCACGCCGCGGCGGGCGGCGTCGGCCTCATCGCCTGCCAGTGGCTCCGCGCGCTCGGCGTGACGACCATCGGCACGGTCGGCTCGGACGAAAAAGCGAAGCTCGCGAAGGCGCACGGGTGCGATCACACCATCGTCTACACGCGCGAGGACTTCGCGAAGCGCGTCCGCGAGCTCACGAAGGGCGCGGGGGTCCCGGTGGTCTACGACGCGGTCGGCAAGGACACCTTCGCCGGCTCGATCGACTCGCTCCGGCCGCGCGGGCTCATGGTGTCGTTCGGCAACGCGTCCGGCCCGACGGGCCCCATCGACCCGCTCATCCTCTCGACGAAGGGCTCGCTCTACCTCACCCGCCCCACGCTCGCGAACTACACGGCGACGCGCGCGGAGCTCGAGGAGGGGACCGGGGAGCTGTTCGAGATGGTGCGGTCGGGGAAGGTGAAGATCGAGATCAGCGCGAGGTATCCGCTCGCGGAGGCGGCTCGCGCGCACCGTGATCTCGAGTCGCGGAAGACCACCGGGTCGATCGTCCTCATCCCTGGTTGATCGGGGAGCATTTCCGTGCCCGCGCCCGTGCCCGGCCGTTGACGCTCCGGGACGGCACGCAGGCGGGCACGGGCACGCTATTTGCGGGTCTTGATCTCTCGCCGCCCGCTGCGCGATCTTCCCGGCTCCCTCGCCCCCAGGAGCCGACCTTGCCCCCCGCACCCCGCGACCTCGTCGAGAAGGCGGTGAACACCATCCGCATGCTGGCGGCCGACGCCGTCCAGCAGGCGAACAGCGGCCACCCCGGCATGCCGATGGGCGCCGCGGACATGGCGTTCGTCCTGTGGACCCGCCACCTCCGCTTCGATCCGGCCGATCCGCGCTGGATCGGGCGCGACCGCTTCGTGCTCTCCGCCGGGCACGGCTCGATGCTCCTGTACGCGCTCCTGCACCTCGCCGGCTTCGACTGCACGCTCGACGATCTGAAGAGGTTCCGTCAGCTCGGCGCGCGCACGCCCGGGCACCCCGAGTTCGGCCACCTCCCCGGGGTCGAGGTGACGAGCGGGCCGCTCGGGCAAGGGTTCGCGAACGGCGTCGGCATGGCGCTCGGGCACGCCATGCTGGCCGCGAAGCTCGGGCCCGGGAGCCCGCTCGCCGATCCGTTCGTCTACGCCATCGTCTCGGACGGCGACCTCATGGAGGGCGTCGCGGCGGAGGCGGCGAGCTTCGCGGGCCACAACCGGCTCGGGCGGCTCGTCTACCTGTACGACGACAACGAGGTCACCATCGACGGCCGAACGTCCATCGCCTTCACCGGAGAGGACGTCACGGAGCGCTTCGAGGGCTACGGCTGGCACGTGCAGTCGGTGGACGGGCGCGACCACGACGGCATCGACCGCGCCATCGCCGCCGCGAAGGCGGAGACCGGCCGGCCGTCGCTCGTCCGCGTGCGGACGGTGATCGGCTTCGGGTCGCCGAACAAGGCGGGGAAGTCCGCCGTCCACGGCGCGCCGCTCGGCGAGGACGAGCTCAGGGCCACGAAGCGGAGCCTCGGGTGGCCGGAGGAGCCGCGGTTCCTCGTCCCGGACGACGTGCGCGCCTTCTGGAAGGCGGTCTCCGCCGAGCGGGCCGAAGCCGCGCGCGCGGCGAAGGCGAGGGAGCGGGCGTGGCGCGCGGCGCAGCCCGATCGCGCCGCGGTGCTCGACGCGCACGTCGAGCGCTGGGTGCCCGAGAAGATCCAGGAGCGCGTGCTCGAGGGCGCCGCGGGCGCGGACGCGACCCGCAAGCTCTCCGCCGCCGCCATCCAGAAGATCGCCCCGCTCGTGCCCTCGCTCGTGGGCGGCTCCGCGGACCTCGCCGAGTCGAACCTCACCGACATCAAGGGCGGCGGGTCGTTCTCGCCGCAGACGCCCGCGGGCCGCAACGTGCACTACGGCATCCGCGAGCACGCCATGGGCGCCATCATGAACGGGCTCGCCTACGACGGGCTGTTCATCCCGTTCGGCGGGACGTTCCTCCAGTTCGCCGACTACATGCGGCCGGCGGTCCGGCTCGCGGCCCTGTCGCGGCTCCAGGCCGTCTACGTCTGGACGCACGACTCGATCTTCCTCGGCGAGGACGGTCCCACCCACCAGCCCATCGAGCACCTCACCGCGCTGCGGGCCATCCCGAACCTGCACGTGGTCCGGCCCTGCGACGGCGAGGAGGTGGCGGTCGCGTGGGCGCACGCGCTCGAGCGGCGCGACGGCCCGACCGCGCTCGTGCTCACCCGCCAGAAGCTCGCGCCGGTGAAGCGCGACGGCGCGTTCGATCCCGCCGCGGTCCGCCGGGGCGGCTACGCCGTGGCGGCCCCGCAGGGCGCGGCGTTCACCGTGGTGGCGACGGGCTCCGAGGTACCGCTCGCGCAGGCCGCCCTCGACCTGCTCGCGAAGAAGGGCCTCGCGGGGAGGCTCGTCTCCATCCCCTGTCGCGAGTGCTTCGAGGCGCAGCCGGACGCCGTGAAGGACGCGATCCTGCCGCCGGCGCTGCCGGTCGCCGTGGTGGAGGCGTCGCGCGGGCTCGAGTGGTGGAAGCTCGCCGGCCGGGCGGGGATCGTGATCGGGATCGACCGCTTCGGCGCGAGCGCGCCGGAGAAGGCGCTGGCCGAGGAGTACGGCTTCACGCCCGGCAGGATCGCCGAGCGGATCGAGCGGTGGACGAGCGGGATGCGGCGGTCGTGACGCCGGGGCGCGCCCGTTCAGCGTCGTCGGTGAGGAGCGGCCGGGCACATCTCGCTTCGCGAAATGTGCCTCGGCCGGAGTTCGGATTTCGACTACCGCGCGACGACCGCGGTGCCGGTGCTCTGCGTCGGCTGCGTCGGCGTCACGGGGCGCGGCTCGATGCGCTCGCCCTTCGCGAGCATCTTGAGCGAGAGCGCGAGCAGCGAGGCGAGGAGCTCGCCCGAGCCCGGGACGTCGAGCTTCCGGTAGATGCGCTTGCGGCGCGCGCGGATGGTCTCGGGGGAGACGCCGGCGGCGGCCGCCGAATCCTTGCACGCGAAGCCCTGGGCGATGCGCAGCACCTCCGCGCGCTCCGCGGGCGTGAGGGTCGTGCCCTCCATGAACTTGGCAGCGAACGGGGTGAGGATCTCGATATCGATCTGGGCCATCGTTTACCTTCTCCGGAAGTCGGCCTTTAGGCCTGTGTTACCCGAGGCGGTCCGACCTCCGAGCGGGCAGGGGCGTCGGCTACATGCCCCAGCTTGGTCGGCCGTCGCCGGGCAGGGACGACGTTAATAACGCCCCTCCCGGTTGCCACCCCCCCGCGACTCGTTCGTGGTAATGCCGCGCGGGCGAACGGGTTTTTCTTCAATAATTCCCGAAAGGGGCGTGCACAGATGGTCTCACGTCCCATATGGGTCTAGTCGTCCCGCCGCCCACATTTCATCAGCGTGCACCGAGGATGAGAACCGGTCCCACCGGGCTCTGGCGCGCTCCGTCCCGCGGCTCGCGATCGCGATCGGATGCGATCACCGGCGCAAGCCCGTCGGCTCCCGCGCGCATCGCGGCGACGAGCTCCGCCTGATCCTGCTCGCGCTCGCGCACGCGCGCGGAGATGCGCTCGCGCAGCGAGGGCGCGTCGCGCCCGCCCTCCGCGGCGCGGAAGCGGAGCACGAGCCCGAGCTGCTCCCAGAGCGCCTCGCGCAGCTCCGCCGCGCGCCCCGACGCCGGCGCGCCGCGATCCACGATCGACACCTCCACGCGGTTCGACAGCGGGAACGAGGGATCGAGCACGCCGAACCGGACCGCGTCGCCCTCGCGCTCCACCCGCACGGTGCGGCCGCCGAACGGCATGACGACGGGCCCGCTCGCGAGCGCGGCCTTCGCCTCGCGAGGCTCGGCGCCCGCGACGCGGCTCGCAGCGGGCCGTGCCGGCGCGACGAGGTCCTCGAGCACCCGGCGGAGCCCGTCGATCGCGACGACGACGTTGAGCCCCTGCGCACCCCGGTACCCCGCGTGGTAGATGCCCACGAGCTCCGGCTCGCCCGTCTCGCAGGAGACGGCGAGCACCGGGCTGCCGGAGCTGCCGAGGTTGAGCAGCGCGTCGACCGCGAAGTCCTCGTGGTCCCAGCCCCGCTCGCGGTCGCGCTGGCCGAGCGCGATCACCCTGCCGCCGTTGGCGGCCGCGAACGCGCCGAGCGGGAACCCGCGCACGAGGACGGCGTTGCCGACGCGCAGGTCCGCCGAGCGCCCGATGCGGTAGGGCAGCACGCGCAGCGGCCGCCTCGACGCGAGCACCGCGACGTCGAGCGCCTCGTCCGCGACGACCTCCGAGAGCTGTGCCGCGTCCGGGCCGTCGGGATCCGCCTCGCTCGCGACGATCTTCACCTCCTCGCGCACCTTGCGCGCGCCGGGCGGGATCCCCTCGAGGTCCGCGCCGTCGCCCGTCACCTCCGGGAACGAGACGACGTGTTGGTTCGTGGCGAGGAGCCACTCTCCGCCGCGCTGCCGGTACGCGAACCCGGTCCCGTGCCGGACCTTCGTGTGGTACTGGCGCCGGAGCTTCCCGCCCCGCGCCCAGGAGACCTGCTCGTACACCGCGGTGGCCCGCAGGCAGTAGACGTAGTCGGCCGCCGCGCGCGACTCGCGGGCCCGCGCGACGGCCGTCATGGCCGCGAGGGTGTCCGCGTAGCGCCCCGTGCAGAGCGTGCGCGCCGCGTCGCGCTCGGCCGCCGACGGGAGGTCCGCGGGGACGAGGGCCGCGGAGAGCGCGAGGGCGAAGAGCGCGGATCGGCCACCGATCATTCGCGCACAACCTCGGCGCGCGGCGCCTGCTCGGCAGCTATCCGATCGAGATGCGGTGCTTCTTCACGGGCTCGGCGGCCTCCGCGCGGTCCCCGCCCGCCTCGCGCGCCCTCGCCAGGGCCTCCCCCGCGCGCTTCACGAGCCCCCCGAACGACACCGTCCCGTCCCCGCCGTGGGTCGCGACGCCGACGCTCGCGGTGAGCGCCGGCGAGCCGGCGCGCTCGCGGATCTTCGCGCAGAGGCGGCGCGCCACGCGCAGCCCTCCCTCGGCGCGGGTGTGGGGGAGGAGCACGACGAGCCGGTCCCCCGTGAGCGGCACGGCGATGTCGATGTCGCGCAGCGAGGCCGTGACGAGGCGGAGCACCTCCGCGAGGAGCGCCGTGCGCGCGGCGGCCGTCGTCTGCGCGAGGCTCCGCCACCCGTCGACCTCGAGGAGCGCGAGCGAGAGCGGGTACGCGTAGCGCCGCGATCGCCGCACCTCGACGAAGAGCAGCTTCTTCAGGAACGCGAGATCCTGTGCGCCGGAGTGCCGGCGCGTCGCGAGCTGCGCCTCGAGCTCGGCCATCCGCTCCGCGGAGTCCCGCAGCTTCGCCGCGAACGCGGCGAGCGTGCCCACCGACGACGCCGTGAGCGGGCCGACGAGGACGCCGTCGGCGCCCTCCGCCACGGCACCGCGCGCCCGCGCCTCCTTGCGATCCAGGAACAGCACGAGGACCGGGAGCAGGGGATCCGCGGCGCGGAGCGCAGGGACCACGCCGACGGCCTTTCGCGTCCCGTGCACGAGCACGGCGTCGTAGCGGTGCGACGCGGCCCGCGCGGCGGCCTCGGGCGCCGGCGCCGCGTCCACCGCGCAGCCGCGCTCCTCGAGGTCCCGCGCGACGGCGTCCACCACCGGACCGGGATCGTCCGCGACGAGAATGCGGCGCGCCATGCGGCCCCTTCATATAGCATCCTCCACCGGTGACTCCATCCGGACGCATCGCGCTCGCGCAGATCGACACGACCGTGGGCGACTTCGCGGGCAACGCCGCGAAGATCCGGGCGGCCACCGAGCGCGCCCGCGCCAGGGGAGCGCTCCTCGTCGTCTTCCCCGAGCTGGCGCTCTGCGGGTATCCGCCGCGCGACTTCCTCGACCTCCCCGAGTTCCTCGACCGGGCCCGCCGCACGCTCGAGGAGCTCGCCCGGCCGGCGGAGTGGTCGAGAGGCGTCGCCGTGGTCGTCGGGTTCCCGGAGGCGGCCCGAGGCGCGCCGCCGCCCGGCGTGTACAACGCCGCGGCGCTCCTCTCCGGCGGCGGGATCGCCGCGGTCGGCCGCAAGTCGCTGCTCCCCACCTACGACGTCTTCGACGAGACGCGCTACTTCCTGCCTGCCGAGCGGAGCACCGCCGCGGACGCGGATCCGTGGGGGCTGCGCCTCGGGCTGTCGATCTGCGAGGACGTCTGGAACGACAAGCGGTTCTGGGATCGGCCCCGCTACCACCGCGACCCCATCGCGGAGCTCGCGCGCGCCGCGGCGGAGCTCGTCGTGAACGTCTCCGCCTCGCCGTACTCGATCGGCAAGCCCGCGCTGCGCGAGCGGATGCTCGCCGCGAGCGCGAAGGGCCACGGCGTGCCGATCGCCTACGTCAACCAGGTGGGCGGGAACGACGCGCTCGTCTTCGACGGCGGCTCGATGCTCCTCGGCGCGGACGGACGCATCCTGGCGCGCGCGCCGCTCTTCCGGGAGGCGCTCGTCGTCGCGGACCTCGCGGGCGGAGCCGTCGAGGTCCTCGGCCTCGACGGGAAGCCGCTGCCGCCCGCGCCGGCGGCCCCGCCCGCGGACCCGATGCCGGACGAGGTCCTCTCCGCGCTCGTCCTCGGCGTGCGGGACTACGTGCAGAAGTGCGGGTTCAAGAGCGCCATCGTGGGCCTCTCGGGCGGCATCGACTCGGCGCTCACCGCCTGCATCGCCGCCGAGGCCCTCGGACCGTCCAACGTGCGCGGCGTGGCGATGCCGTCGCGCTACAGCTCCTCGCACTCGCGCGAGGACGCCGCCGCGCTGGCGAGGAGCCTCGGGATCCTGTTCGAGGAGATCTCGATCGAGCCGATGCACGCCGCCTTCCTCTCCCAGCTCGAGCGGAGCGAGGGCCGGGCCCTCGGCGACCTCGCCGAGCAGAACATCCAGGCGCGCATCCGCGGCCAGATCCTGATGGCGCTCTCGAACGACACAGGCGGCCTCGTGCTCTCGACCGGCAACAAGAGCGAGCTCGCCGTGGGCTACTGCACGCTGTACGGCGACATGGCGGGCGGCCTCGCCGTCATCGGCGACCTCCCCAAGACGCTCGTGTACCGGGTCGCCCGCGCGGCGAACGCGCGCGCCGGGCGCGCGCTCGTCCCGGAGCGCACGTTCACGAAGCCGCCGTCCGCGGAGCTGAAGCCGGACCAGACGGACCAGGACACGCTGCCGCCGTACGAGGTCCTCGACGCGATCCTCCAGGCGTACCTCGAGGAGCGGCTCCCGCTCGACGCGATCGTGGCGCGCGGCTTCGCCGAGGACGTCGTCCGGCGGGTGCTGCGCATGGTGGTGGCGAGCGAGTACAAGCGCCGCCAGGCCGCGCCCGTGCTGAAGGTGACCGAGAAGGCGTTCGGCGAGGGCCGGCGCTTCCCGATCGCGCACGGATACCGGTACTGAACCCGACCCCGACCGGAACCCCGACCTCGGAGGCACGCGCGCCTTGTCCTCGCTCATCCCGCTTCTGCTGTTCCTGCACATCCTCTTCATCTCGGTCTGGATCGCCGGGCTGCTCTGGCTCCCCGGCGACGTGAAGCGCACGCTCGCGCTCGGCAAGCCGTACGTGGACGCGCTCGTCGCTCGCATGCGCCCCGCGCTCGGCCTCGACGCGGTCGGCGCCGTCGGGACGTTCGCGTCGGGGATCCTCGTCATGTGGGCCGAGTCCTGGGCGCCGCCGAGCCCGGGCATCGCCGCGGGGATCGTGTTCGCGCTCCTCCGCGTCGCGGCCCTGTGGGTGGTGCGTCGCTCGGCCCGCGCGATCGCGGGACGGATCGGTGCCGGAGAGGCGGTGTCCCCGGCCGATCCCGCGGTGAGGCGAATGGGGATGCTCTCCGGGATCGCGCACCTGTTCTGGGTGCTCGCGCTCGCCGGGATGGTCTTCAAGAACTGGTGACGGTCACCACAGCCGGAGCGCCGCCGCCATCACGAGCCAGAGCGGCGCTCCCGCGAGCAGCACGAGGACCCAGAGCGCCTGGAGCGCGCGGCGGCGGCGCGGGGGGACGCCGGGCCGCTGCGCGACGGCGCGGATCGCGCCGGCGGCGAAGCCGAGGGCGAGGAGCGGCGCGAGGAGGAGCAGCAGGCTCGGCAGCGGCAGGCGCAGCACGCGCTCACACCTGCATCACTTCCTTCTCCTTCGCGGCGACGATCTCGTCGACCTTCTTCACGCCCTCGTCCGTCTCCTTCTGCATCTTGTCGAGGGCCTTCTTCGCGTC
>DASSQM010000214.1:0-3433 GCA_035702465.1 Anaeromyxobacter sp.
CAGAGCGAGCAGCCCGCGATCTCGATGCGGGCGCCCACGGCGCTGTACGTCGAGAAGTACGCCTCGTCCTTGAGCTGCTGCTGGTCCATGCGCGTCGGCGGGCAGATCCAGGTGCGCACCGCGGCGTTGAACTTCTGGCCCCTCCAGATCTCGCCGGCGGCGCGGAAGTGGCCGATGTTCGTCATGCAGGAGCCGAGGAACACGTCGTCGATCTTGGTGTTCGCCACCTCGGAGAGCGTCTTCACGTCGTCCGGGTCGTTCGGGCACGCCAGGATCGGCTCGGCGATCTGCGCGAGGTCGATCTCGATGACGGCGGCGTACACGGCGTTCGCGTCCGCGGAGAGGAGCTGCGGCTTCTTGAGCCACTTCTCCGCGTCGGCGATGCGGGTCTCGAGCGTCTTCTCGTCGCCGTAGCCGTCCGCGATCAGCTTCTTCATGAGCGCGACGTTGGAGCGGAGATACGCCGCCACGCTCTTCTCGGAGAGCTTCACCGCGGCGGCGGCGGCGGACCGCTCCGCGGCGGCGTCGGTCAGCTCGAATGCCTGCTCGACGGTGAGGTCCGGGAGGCCCTCCATCTCGAGGATCCGCCCGTTGAACACGTTCTTCTTGTTCTTCTTCGGGACGGTGAGGAGGCCCTGGCGGATGGCCCAGAGCGGGATGGCGTTCACGACGTCACGGAGCGTGATGCCGGGGTTGAGCTTCCCCTTGAACCGCACGAGCACCGACTCCGGCATGTCGAGCGGCATGAAGCCGAGCGCGCCCGCGAACGCCACCAGGCCGGAGCCCGCCGGGAACGAGATGCCGATCGGGAACCGCGTGTGCGAGTCGCCGCCGGTCCCGACCGTGTCGGGGAGCAGGAGCCGGTTCAGCCACGAGTGGATGACGCCGTCGCCCGGGCGGAGCGGCACGCCGCCCCGCTCCTGCACGAACCCCGGCAAGGTCTGGTGCATCTTCACGTCGGCGGCCTTCGGGTACGCCGCCGTGTGGCAGAACGACTGCATGAACATCGGCGCCTGGAACTTGAGGCAGGCGAGCTCCTTCAGCTCGTCGGCAGTCATCGGGCCCGTGGTGTCCTGCGACCCGACCGTCGTCATCCTCGGCTCGTAGTAGCCGCCGGGGAGGACGCCCGGGAGGCCGCAGGCCTTGCCGACCATCTTCTGCGCGAGCGTGTAGCCCTGGTCCTTCTTCGGCTGCGGGTTCACCACCTTCGCGAAGACGTCCTTCGGCCCCTTCTTCGTGAACTTCTGCGCCTTCTCGGTGAGCGCGCGCCCGATGGTGAGCGGGATGCGGCCGCCGGCGCGGTACTCGTCGGGGAGCGTGTTGGGCGCGAGCTTGAAGGTCGAGAGGACCTCGCCCGCCTTCGAGCGGATCTCGCCCTTCACGGTGTCGACGACGACCACGTCGCCGGTCTTCAGCTTCGTCACGTCCGCCTTGATGGGCAGCGCGCCGGAGTCCTGCGCGGTCGCGAAGAAGATCGGCGCGATGACGCCGCCGATGATGACGCCCCCGCGGCGCTTGTTCGGCACGAACGGGATGTCCTCGCCGATGTGCCACTGCACGCTGTTGCAGGCGGACTTGCGGGAGGAGCCGGTGCCGACCACGTCGCCCACGAACGCGACCGGGAAGCCCTCGGCGCGGAACTGCGCGATGGTGGCGAGCCCGCCCGGGAAACGCGTCTTGCCCATGGCGAGCGCGTGGAGCGGGATGTCGGGGCGCGTGGACGCGTCGCCGGCGGGCGAGAAGTCGTCCGTGTTGATCTCGCCCTCGACCTTGAAGACCTTGACCTCGATGGTCGAGGGGACGCCGGGGCGCGAGGTGAACCACTCCGCGTTCGCCCAGGACTCGAGCACCTTCTTCGCGGCGGCGTTCTTCGCCTTCGCGAGCGCGGCGACGTCGTCGAACGCGTCGTAGACGTAGGTGAGGCCCGAGAGCGCCTTCGCGGCGAGGTCGGCGAGCGCCTTGCTCTTGAGCGCGGCGACGAGCGGCGGGACGTTGTAGCCGCCGCCCATCGTGCCGAGGAGGTGGATCGCCTCCTCCTTCGAGACGAGGGGCGACTTCTTCGTCCCCTTCACGATCTCGGCGAGGAACGCGGCCTTCACCTCGGCAGCGGCGTCGACGCCGGGCGAGACGCGGTTCGCGAGCAGGTCGACGAGGAGCTGCTCCTTCCCCTTGGGCGGCTTCTGGAGGAGCTTCACGAGCTCCTGCGTCTGCTCGGGGTCGAGCGGCTTCGGCGGGACGCCCAGCTCCTTCCGCTCTGCCTCGGCTTTCAGATAGGCCTCGATCACGGCTCCTCCTCCGGGAAGTTGAAAGGGGCACCGCTATAGCACGCCGCGCGCCGGGTGTCAGCGGGCAGCCACGAGAAAAATCCCGGGGGAACGGGCGCTTAGGGACTCGTGGGGTCCATAATCGGCGCTTCGGGAAGCCGCGCATCAGGGCTTATGGCGCGGCGTTTCGTCCTCGTCGTCGTCGAGCATCCGGTACTTCGGGCCCTCCGGGTCGTCATACTGCCCGCTCTTCACCGTCCAGACGAAGAAGAGCCAGGCGGCGACCCCCAGCGCGAGGGAGAGGAAGACGAGGAATCCGAGGGACATCCACCGCGAGCTTAGTACCCCACGCGGCGGCGCGCGATGCGGAGCGGCCGCGCCTATTCCTCCCGGATGCCCACCGCCCTCCTCCTCGCGCTCGCCCTCTCCGGCGTGGCCGCGTCCGCTCACGGGGCGGTCGCGTCCGCGCACCCCCTGGCGAGCGAGGTGGGCGCGTCGGTGCTCCGCGGCGGCGGGAACGCGGTCGACGCCGCCGTGGCGACGGCGTTCGCCCTGGGCGTCGTGGAGAACAACAAGTCCGGGGTGGGCGGCGGCGGGTTCGCGATCGTCTACGTCGCGCGCGAGCGCAAGGTCCACGTCCTCGACTTCCGCGAGGTGGCGCCGCTCGCGGCGACGCGCGACCTGTTCGTGCGCGACGGGAGGCCGCAGCCGAGGCTCGCGCGCGAGGGGGCGCTCTCGGTGGCCGTGCCCGGCGCCATGAAGGGGTACGCCGAGCTCGCGCGCCGCTTCGGGACGAGGCCCCTCCCCGCGCTCGTCGAGCCCGCGGCGCGCCTCGCGGAGGGCGGCTTCACGCTCGGTCTGAAGCAGTTCGAGGACGCCACGGTCCGGCTCGAGTGCCTGCGCGGCGACGCGGCTGCGGCGCGCGAGTTCCTCGCCCCGGGGCCGAGCGGCGAGCTCGACCCGCGCGCGCCCGGGGATCGGCTCGTGCGGAGGGACCTCGCGCGGACGCTGCGGCTCCTCGGCAAGGAGCCCGACGCGTTCTACCGCGGACCGCTCGCCCGGAGGATCGCGGCGGCGGTGCGCGCGCGCGGAGGCATCCTCTCGGAGGAGGACCTCGCGCGGTACCGCGTCCGCGAGCGCGAGCCGCTGCGCGGCAGCTACCGCGGCCA
>DASSQM010000215.1:0-2546 GCA_035702465.1 Anaeromyxobacter sp.
CGTCGGTGGAGATGGCCGGCCGCGGCGGCAACGGCCTCGACCTGCTCCTCGACCAGGTGCCGATGCGCGAGGAGAAGATGACGCCGTACGAGATCCTCCTCTCGGAGTCGCAGGAGCGGATGCTCCTCGTCGCCGCCGAGGGCAAGGAGGACGTGGTCCGGCGCATCTGCACGAAGTGGGACCTCGACGTGGCGGTGGTCGGGCGCGTGACGTCGACGGGCCGCTGGCGCGCGCACTGGCGCGGGAAGGTCGTGGCCGATCTCCCCGTCGACCCGCTCACCGAGGGCGCGCCGAAGTACGAGCGGCCCATGACCCCGCACCCCGCGCTGCCCGAGCTGCACCGCTTCGATCCGGCGACGCTGCCCGAGCCGGCGGACCTGAACGGCGCGCTCCTCCGCCTCCTCTCGCGGCCCACCATCGCGTCGAAGGAGTGGGTCTACCGCCAGTACGACCACATGGTCCGGCTCGTGGGCGCGGTGCGGCCCGGCGGCGACGCCGCGGTCGTGCGCATCGCGGTCGGCGACGGGAAGCACGCGCGAAAGGGCATCGCGCTCTCGGCCGCCGCGAACGGCCGCTGGTGCTTCCTCGATCCGCGCCTCGGCGCGATGCACGCCGTCGCGGAGTGCGCGCGGAACATCGCGTGCGTGGGCGGCGAGCCCATCGCCATCACCGACTGCCTCAACTTCGGCAACCCGGAGAAGCCGGAGATCATGTGGCAGTTCGCGGAGTGCGTGCGCGGCATCGGCGACGCCTGCCGCGCGCTCGGCACGCCCGTCGTCTCGGGGAACGTGTCGCTCTACAACGAGACGGAGGGGCAGGGCATCTTCCCGACGCCGACGGTGGCGATGGTCGGCCTCGTCGAGCCGGTCGAGCGGTCCTGCCAGAGCGCGTTCAGGAACGCGGGCGACGTCATCGCGGTCGTCGGCTCGCTGCAGGGCGAGGTGGGCGGCTCCGAGTACCTCGCCTGCGAGTTCGCGAAGGAGGCGGGGCGCCCGCCGGCGCTCGACCTCGCGCGCGAGAAGGCCGTGCAGGAGACGGTGCGCCGCGCCATCCAGGAGGGCCTCCTCTCCTCGGCGCACGACTGCTCCGACGGCGGCATCGCGGTCGCGCTCGCGGAGTGCTGCATGATGCACGACGTCCCGCCGGACGGCTCGCCGCCGCCGTGGATCGGGTGCGCGGTCCGCATCCCGTTCCCCACCCGCAAGGACTTCGTCCTCTTCGGCGAGGACGCGAGCCGCATCCTCGTCTCGCTGCCGAAGTCGAACGCGGCGCGGTTCGTGGAGCTCTGCCGCGACCTCGGCGCGCCGGTGATCCGGCTCGGCGTGGTGGGCGGCGACCGGCTCGTCGTGGAGAGCGCGCTCGACGTGCCCGTCGCGGACCTGGCGAAGGCGTGGCGCGACGGCATCCCGAGCGTGCTCCGGCGCGACGCGGCGCACTTCTCGCTCTCGAACGCGACGGACGCGGCGTAGCCGAAGTCCGCGGTCGCGGCGCCGGCTGGCGCTCGCCGGGGGGTCGCCGGCGCGGGTCGGCCCGCACCCCCGGGGCGCCGCGCCGTCGGCACGGCGCGCCTGTTTCCGGGCTCATCGGAGGCGCCTGCGTTGCATCCGGGCCGGCCTGGGGGTCCGGGGGACCGATGACGACGGCCCATTACGCGCTCGTGTTCGTCCGGCCGCCGCGGGAGCGGCTCTCCGCGGCCGCCCGGCTCGTCGCCGAGCTGCCGCTCTTCCTCGGCGGCGCGGACGGCGAGCTGGACCTGCACCACTGCGTGGCGACGGCCTATACCGCCGCCGTCGTGCGCGCGCCGCGGGAGGCGTTCACGCCCGACGTGCTCGCGCGGCTCGCGTTCTGGATCGCGCGCGCGGGCGCGCAGCCGATCCTGCTCGAGGCGCTCCCGGAGGAGAAGCGGGCCCGCCTCGCCGCGGACATCGGGCGGTGCGAGCGCGCGCTCACGGCCGCGCGGCTCGCGCAGGCGCCCGAGGCGGCCGGCCGGTTCTTCCGCGCGCTCGGCGTCTCGTCGCCGCCGCCGGCGGGCGCGCGACCCGTCCTCGCCGTCGACCTCGACGGACCGGGCGCGGAGGGCATCGCGTACCGCCCGGAGGCCCGCGCGCTGTTCATCGCCGGCGTGCTCGCGCCGCCGCGCGCCGACCAGCTCGCGCTGTCGGTCCGCCACGACGGCGCGCCGGCGCCGGTGGAGGGCTGGGCGACGGTCGCCGAGGTGCGGGCGCGCCGCGACGCCGGCCCGGGCCGTCCGGCGGGGTTCACGCTGCGCGTCGAGGGGCCCCCGGCGCTCCACGAGGTCCTGGCGCAGCACGCGCGCGGCTCCTCGGGCCGCGACGTCCGCGCTGCGCCGCGCTACCCGGTGAAGGCGCCGGTGAGGGTGACGCCGGCGGCCGCCGCCTCCGCTGCCGCGTCGCCCTCGCCTGCGCCGACACCGGCGCCGCGCGCCCGGGTCGAGTACGCGACGGACCAGGAGCTCGCGGCGGACTGGATCGAGAACCTCTCGCACGGCGGTGCCTTCGTCCGCACGGCGTCGCCGCACCCGGTGG
>DASSQM010000216.1:0-11835 GCA_035702465.1 Anaeromyxobacter sp.
CGGCGCGGAGCCGCTCGTGTTCCTGGGCGACCCACCGGCGGAGTTCGTCGTGCACGGTCCGTCGCTCCGCGCGCCGCTGCCGGAGATCGTCGGCCTGCGCGCCGTCGAGGACTACGGCGCCTGGGTGACGAAGAAGCTGTACACCTTCAGCGCCGGACACGCGGCGGCTGCGTACCTCGGCGCGCTCAAGGGCTACCACTACGTCCACGCCGCCGTGCGCGATCCCGAGATCCGCAAGGCCGTGCGCGCCGCCATGGAGGAGGGCCGCCGCGGCCTCGAGCGCCGCTACGGACCCGAGCTCGCCGGCGACAAGTCGGACCTCGAGGCGATCCTGAAGCGCTTCGACAACGCGGCGCTCGCCGATCCCGTGCTGCGCGTCGGCCGCGACCCGCTGCGCAAGCTCGGCAGCGACGACCGCCTCGTCGGCGCGGCGCGCCTCGCCGCGGAGGCCGGCGTGAAGCCGCGGCGCCTCGCCCTCGTCGCGGCGGCCGCCATGTGCTTCCAGTGTGCCGTCGACACGAACGCTCGCGTGAGCGGGCCGGAGGCGACGCTGCGCGCCGTCTCCGGGCTCGATCCCAGCCGCGGCCTCGGCCGCGAGGTGGTGGTCGCGTTCTCCAAGCTCGCCGAGCGCCGCGAGCGCGGCGCCGTGCTCCTCAGCCTGCAGGAGCTCGTGTGGAGCTGGGCGAAGAAGCCGGCCGACGAGGCGCAGCCGATGCTGAAGACGGCGTGAGCGAGAGATGAGCTTGCACGGCGCACTCGAGGTGACGGTCGAGATTCACGGGAACGGGGTGCAGCCGTGAGGGTCCGATTCCTGCTGGCGCGGCGGCCCGACGGGCCGAGCCGCATCGTGGTCGAGGTCGCGGACCTCCTGCGGCGGCGCGGCCTCGACGTCTCGAGCGCGATCGCGGAGGAGATGGTGCAGGAGCCCGCCCGCCTCGCCGAGGAGGCCGACCTCTGGCTCCTGAAGTCGTACACGCCGCTCTCGCTCAGCCTCGCGGGGGCGCTGCACCGCGCCGGCGCGCGCGTGCTGAACCCCTGGCCCGCGTGCATCGCCGCCCGCGACAAGATCGCGGCCGCCCAGGTGCTCGAGGCAGCCGGCATCCCCGCGCCGCGCTCCTGGGTGACCGGGGATCTCGCGCTCCTCGCGCCGCTGGCGCGGCAGATGGCCCTCGTCGTGAAGCCGTACATGGGCTGGCGCGGCGAGGGCGTACGCGTCGTGCGCGGCGAGGCCGAGCTGCGCGCGCTGCCCCGCCCGCAGGAGCCGGTGCTCGTGCAGGAGTTCCTGCCGGGCCCCGGCGTGGACCTGCGCTGCTACGTGGTCGGCGATCGGGTGTTCGCGACGCGCAAGCCGTTCTCGACGACGAGCTTCTCGGTGCCGGGCCAGGAGGTCGCCGTCTCCGGCGACGTGCGCAGCATCGCGCTCCGCTGCGGCGACGCCTTCGGCCTCGGGCTGTACGGGCTCGACCTCATCGAGACTCCGGACGGGCCGCGCGTCGTCGACGTGAACTACTTCCCCGGCTACAAGGGCATCCCCGACGCGCCGCACGCGGTCGCGAGCTACGTCGCTGCGTACGCGGAGGGCCGCGCCGCGCTGCCCGACGCGCCAGGCCGGGCGCCGGTCCGGCCCGCCCCGGCGGGCGACGGAGCGCGATGCTTCGGAGCGCGCACGTGACCGCGCCCCGGCGCACCCGCGACCTCGCCCTCCTCGCCATCATCGGCGAGGGGCTCCTGTCGCGGTTCGCGTTCGGCGTGCTGAGCTTCGCGCTCCCGCTGTACGCGCGCCGCATCGGGCTCTCCCTCTCGGAGATCGGCGTCCTGCTCTCGCTCAACAGCGCCGTGGCGATCGGGCTCAAGCCGGTCCTCGGCTTCGCCGCGGACCGGTTCGGCGCGAAGCGCACGCTCGTCGTCGCGGTGGCGTTGCGCAGCGTCGTGTCGCTGCTCCTCGTCTTCGCGAGCGCTCCCTGGCAGCTCTTCGCGATCCGGGCGCTCCACGGCGCCTCGATGGCGCTGCGCGACCCCGCGGCGAGCGTGCTCGTGGCCGAGCACGGCGGCAGGCGCGGCGTCGCGTCGGCCTTCGCGTGGTACCAGACCGCGAGGACGATCGCGGCGTCGGTGTCGAAGGCCGGCGCCGGCATCCTGCTCGGCCTCACCGCCGGGAGCTTCCCGCTCGTGTTCCTCGTCGGCTTCGGGCTGTCGGCCCTCCCGCTCGTCGTCGTGATGCGGCACGTGGACGAGCTCCCGCACGAGCCGCATCCTGCGCCGCGAGCGCGGCCCCACGCCACGCCGGCGCCGGGGGCCCGCGCGCCCGTGCTCGCCGTCGCGGGGCTCGGGTTCCTGGTGGCGGGCACGGCGGAGATGCTGTCCAGCCTCTTCCCCGTGCTCGCGACGGAGTACGCCGGGCTCTCGACGACGCAAACGGGGCTCGTGTACGCGGCCGGTACGGTGGTCGCGATCGGCGCGGGACCCGCGTTCGGGTGGATCTCCGACCACGTGAGCCGCAAGCTCGTCCTCACCGTCCGCGCCGTCGCGAACGCCTTCTCGTCGCTGGTCTACCTGGCCTTCCCGTCGTTCGCGGGCGTGGCCGTCGCGCGCTGCATGGACGACATGGGCAAGGCGGCGTTCCGCCCGGCGTGGGGCGCGCTCATGGCCCAGGTGGCGTCGCTCGATCGCCGGAACCGCGCGCGCACGATGAGCTGGCTCGGCATGGGCGAGGACGCGGGCGGCGTGCTCGCGCCGATGCTGGCCGGGTTCCTGTGGAACGGCTGGGGCATCGGCACCGTACTCGGCGCGCGCGTCGCGCTCGCCGCGGTGAGCGAGGTCTATGCGATCGCGGTCGGGCGCCGGCTTGCGCCCGCGCGCATCGCTCCGGCGCCGCCGCCGGAGGCGATGCCGCTCGAGACGCCTCCGCGCGGCGAGGGCGAGCGCGCCCGCCTCTCGTCGGGCATCTAGCGACGGCCGGAAAGAGCCAGCAGGGGGAACCATGCGGATCTGCATGCTGATGGTGAAGCACCCGCCGGAGCGGAAGAGCCCGATCATGCCGGAGGTGATCCGGCTCCTCGGCGAGCGCGGGGCCGAGGTCGAGGTCCTCTACCCGGACGAAGAGCTGCCCGACCTCGCCGCGCTGCGGCCCGCGCACGACCTCTACGTCCTCAAGTCCGGGACGGAGCTCGCGCTCAGCCTCGCGGGCGCGCTGCACGCGCAGGGCGGCGCGATCCTGAACCCCTACCCCGCCGCGTCGGCGCTCCGCGACAAGGCGATCTCCACCCGCATCCTCCAGGCGGCCGGCGTGCCCGTGCCGGAGAGCTTCGTCGTCTCCGCTCCGGAGCGGCTCGCGCCGCTCCTCGAGGGCGGCCCCATCATCACGAAGCCGAATCGCGGCTCGCAGGGGCGCGGCATCCAGGTGGTGCGGGACGCGGCTGCGCTCGCCTCGATCCCGCGCGACGGCGGGCTCGTGTTCGCGCAGCGCTGGCACCGGCCGGACGGCCCCGATCTCAAGATCTACGGGGTCGGCGGTCGCTTCTTCGGCGTGCACCGCGTCTGGCCGCCGCGCACGTACGAGGACAAGCTCGGCCGGCCCTTCGCGGTCGATCGGGAGCTCGAGGACGTCGCGCGCCGCTGCGGGGAGGCGTTCGGCGTCGACGTCTTCGGCGTCGACGTCATCCGCAGCGGCGGCAGGCCGTGGGTCGTGGACATGCAGTGCTTCCCGGGATTCAAGGGAGTGCCGGACGCCGCGCGACTCCTCGCCGACGCCATCCACGGCGCCGCGCTGCGCGCGACGGGGAGCGGCCGGCCCCGCGGCGCCGCGGTGCCCGTCCCGAGCGGCGACGCGCGGCCGCTCGACCGCGAGCTCCGCGTCGCGACGCAGCTCGCGCTGCGGGCCGGCGCGATCCTGCGCGAGCACCGCGTCGGGCCGCTCACCGTGAGCGAGAAGGCGGGCGGCGAGCCGGTCACCGCCGCCGACCTCGCGTCGAACGCGATCATCCGCGACGGCCTCGCGGCGGCGTTCCCCGGCGACGCCCTGTTCTCGGAGGAGACGCAGGACTCGCCCGAGCGGCTCTCCGCGGAGCGCGTCTGGATCGTCGACCCGCTCGACGCGACGAGCGACTACGTCGCGAACGGCGACGAGTGGTGCGTCTCGATCGGGCTCGCCATCGGCGGGCGACCCACGCTCGGCGTCGTCTACAACCCGACCCGTGGCGAGCTCGTGGCGGGATACCGCGGCGGCGGCGTGACGGTGAACGGCGCGCCCGCGGCGGTCCGCGATCCCGGCGCGCTCGAGGGAGCGCGGCTCGAGGTGTCGCGCAAGGAGTGGCGCCGCGGCCTCGCCGAGCGCGTCCACGGCCTTCCCGTCGAGCCCGCGGCGAGCATGGCGTACAAGCTCGCGCGCGTGGCGGCCGGGCTCTCCGACGGCGCGTTCTCGATCGCGCCGCGCAAGGAGTGGGGAACCTGCGCCGGCATCGCGCTCGTCCTCGCAGCGGGGGGAGAAGCCACGCTGCTCGACGGCTCCGAGATCGCCTGCAACCGCGCCGAGCTGCGGCAACGGATGGGGATGGTGGCGGCGGGGCCTCGGCTGCGGCCCCTCGTCGTGGAGGCGCTGAGGGCGAGGGGGCTCCTGGAGCCGGGGCGGGCGACGGCGACGGCGAGCGCGACCCCGACCGCGACGGCGAACGCGACCTCGACCGCGACGTCGACCGCGACCCCGACCGCGACCTAGCGACCCACGTGCCGGCGCGCCACGCCGCGTGCGCTGCGTGAGCGGTGCGGCAACCGCACCGGCGCTCGCGACCGCGCGAGCGGAGCGGAAAAGACAAAACCGGCCGGAGGGCGTGAGCCGTCCGGCCGGTGAGCTCGCTGCGGGACGCGCCAGCAGAGCCATCTCGTCGCCGCGTCCTCCCCGTAAACGCGGCTTCCATCGAGGAAGACACCCGGCGCGCTTCGGAGGGACAGGTTCCTGTCGGGGCGGGTCCGGCCACCCGGAGGGGACCGCGCGCGGTGGCGGCTATGCCTCGGCGGCCCGCTCTCGCGCGCGGGCGGACCGCGGCTCGATGTCGGGGAGCAACGCGGTGAGGAGCCCGATGGCGGGCAGGAAAGAGCACACGCGGTAGACGAGCTCGATGCCGTGGCGGTCGGCGAGGCGCCCGAGCAGCGCGGCGCCGATCCCGCCGACGCCGAACGCGAGGCCGAAGAAGAGGCCCGCCACCGTCCCGACCCTCCCCGGCATGAGCTCCTGCGCGTACACCACGATCGCGGAGAACGCCGACGAGATCACGGCGCCGATCACGACGGTGAGCACCGCGGTCCAGAACAGGTTCGCGTACGGCATGAGCAGCGTGAACGGGAGCACGCCGAGGATCGATCCCCAGATGACGTACCGGCGCCCGATGCGATCGCCGATGGGGCCGCCCGCGAGCGCGCCCGCCGCGACGGACGCGAGGAAGAGGAAGAGGAGGAGCTGCGCGGTCCGGACCGGCACGTGGAACCGCTGGATGAGGAAGAACGTGTAGTAGCTGTTGAGGCTCGCCAGGTAGAAGTACTTGGAGAAGACGAGCGCGACGAGCACCGCCACCGCGCCGGCGACGCGCCCGCGCGGGAGCGGCACGGCGGGCCGCGCGCCGTGGCCGGCCGCGGCGCGCCGCCCCGAGTACCACCGGCCCACGCGCGCGAGCAGCAGGATCGCGGCGAGCGCCGCGAGGGCAAACCAGGCGATGCTCCGCTGCCCGAACGGCAGCACGACGATGGCCGCGAGGAGCGGGCCGAGCGCCGAGCCGACGTTCCCGCCCACCTGGAACACGGACTGCGCGAGTCCGTGGCGGCCGCCCGACGCCATCCGCGCCACGCGCGACGACTCCGGGTGGAACACGGCGGAGCCGACGCCCACGCACGCGACGGCCGCGAGCACGAACGGGTAGCTCGGCGCGAGCGCGAGGAGGATCATCCCGCCGAGCGAGAAGCACATCCCCGCGGCGAGCGAGTACGGGAGCGGCCTGCGATCCGTGTAGAGCCCCACCACCGGCTGGAGCAGCGACGCCGTGAGCTGGTTCGCGAGGGTGAGGAGCCCGACCTGCGCGAAGTCGAGGCGGTAGCCGGCCTTCAGGATCGGGTAGACCGCCGGGATCACGGACTGCAGCGAGTCGTTGAGGAAGTGCGACACGCTCACCGCGGCGAGCACCTTGAACACCGTGCGCCCAGCGTCGTCCGCGCGCGCCCCCGCGGGCGCGGCCCCTTCGCCCGCCGCGGCCTTCATCGCGAGCCGCTCCCCTCGCGGCCCGGGCGGAAGGCGCGCACGAACGTCTGCACGGCGCGGCGCACGCTCTCCTTCACCTGCGCGTCGACCGGGTACTCGAGCGCGCCGAGGCGCGAGCGGACCGAGAGGTCGCCCTGGCACAGCGCCACGAACTGGATCGCCGCGGTCCGCGTGTCGTCGATGTCGAGCATGCCGCGCTCGCGCCAGTGCGCGAGGTAGCGGGCGATCGCCTCCTGGAGCGGGAGCGTCCCGCGCTCGAGCACCATGCGCCCGACCTCGGGAAAGCGCGCCACCTCGGCGATGGTGTGCCGGTACAGGTTCGCGACGTCGGGCGACAGGAAGACCGCCATCATCTGCTCGCCCACGTTCCTCAAGGATCTCTCGAGGTCGCTCCCGGGGCGCTCGAGGCACTTCTCGAGGTCCGCGCGCAGCTCCTCGCATCCCTCGACGACGCTCGCCACGAAGAGGGCTTTCTTGTCCTGGAAGTGGTTGTAGACCGTGGCCTTCGAGACTCCCGCCCGGGTGGCGATCAGGTCGACGCTCGCACGCTCGAAGCCGAGCTCGCCGAACACCTGACGCGCTCCGGCGAGGATCTGGCGCCGCTTCGCCGGGATCGACTCCGCAGAAGCCGTGATCTCGGCGGTCTTCATGGTTACGCTAAACTGAACCGTACAGTCTTGACTGTCAATCTCGGCTGTGAGCCTCTGACGTCCCCGCCTCGAGCCGCACGCGACCCGGACCATGCGAATGACCACGCCCCGATCGAACACGACCGCCGCCGCGCGCGACGTCGACCGCACCCTTCGGCGCCGCGCCACGGTCGCGCTCGCGGTCGCGCTGTCCGTGGCGGCCGCCGGCTGCGGGCGCAAGCAGGCGCCGGCGCCGCCGCCGGGTCCGGTGGAGGTCGGGGTCGTCACGCTCGCGCCCACGCCGGTCACGCTCACGAACGAGCTCCCCGGCCGCACCTCCGCGTACCGCGTCGCCGAGGTCCGCGCGCGCGTCAACGGGATCGTGCTGAAGCGCCTCTTCCCCGAGGGGTCGGACGTGAAGCAGGGGCAGCCGCTCTTCCTCATCGATCCGGCGCCGTACCAGGCGGCGCTCGAGGGCGCGAAGGCGCAGCTCGCCCGCGCCGAGGCGACGCTCGCGAACGCGAAGCTGCTCGCGGAGCGCTACCAGGAGCTCGTCGCCGACAACGCGGTCTCGAAGCAGGAGTACGACAACGCGATGGCGGGCCTGAAGGCGTCCGAGGCGGACGTCGCCGCCGGGCGCGCGGCGGTCGACACGGCCCGCATCAACGTCGGCTACACGACGGTCACCTCGCCCGTCTCGGGACGGATCGGGCGGTCGATGGTGACGGAGGGTGCGTACGTGCAGGCCGCCGCGGCGACGCTGCTCGCCGTCGTGCAGCAGCTCGACCCCGTGTACGTGGATCTCACGCAGTCGAGCGCCGAGGCGCTGCGGCTCCGCCGCGAGCTCGAGGCGGGGAAGCTCGAGCGCGCCGCGCCGGGCAAGGCGAAGGTGAAGATCGTGCTCGAGGACGGGCGCGAGTACGGCAACGCGGGCACGCTCGAGTTCACCGACGTCACCGTCGATCCGAGCACGGGGTCCATCGCGCTGCGCGCCATCGTCCCGAACCCGCGCGGCGAGCTCCTGCCCGGCATGTTCGTCCGCGCCCGCCTCGACGAGGGGGTGAACCCCGAGGCGATCCTCGTCCCGCAGCAGGGCGTGGCGCGCGATCAGAAGGGCCTGCCCACCGCGCTCGTCGTGGGGCCGGACCGTAAGGTGGAGCGCCGCCAGATCGTCACCGACCGCGTCGTCGGCGACGCCTGGCTCGTGAGCTCCGGACTCAAGGCCGGCGAGCAGGTCATCGTCGAGGGGCTGCAGAAGGTCCGCCCGGGCGTCGAGGTGAAGGCGGTGCCCGCGGCGAACACGCGCCAGGCGGCGCGCTGACCGGCGCGCCCGAACCCCCAGGAGCCGCTCGTGGCCAGGTTCTTCATCGACCGCCCCATCTTCGCGTGGGTCATCGCCATCATCGTGATGATGGCCGGCGCCATCTCGATCCTGTCCTTGCCCGTCTCGCAGTACCCGGCCATCGCGCCGCCGACCGTCGCGGTGACGACCACGTACCCGGGCGCCTCGGCGAAGACGCTCGAGGACACGGTCACGCAGATCGTCGAGCAGCGCATGAACGGGCTCGACAACCTGCGCTACATGGCGTCGTCGAGCGACTCGGCCGGCAACGCCACCGTCACCCTCACCTTCGACGCGGGGACGAACCCCGACATCGCGATGGTGCAGGTGCAGAACAAGCTCCAGGCCGCGCTGCCTCAGCTCCCGCTCGAGGTGCAGCGGCAGGGCGTGAAGGTCGTGAAGACCGCGTCGAGCTTCCTGCTCATCGTCGGCCTCGTGTCGGAGGACGGGTCGATGACCCGCAACGACATCTCCGACTACGCGTTCTCCACGCTCCAGGACCAGATCAGCCGGCTCAACGGCGTCGGCGAGGTGGTCACGTTCGGCTCGCAGTACGCGATGCGCATCTGGCTCAACCCCGACAAGCTCACGAACTACCGGCTCACGTCCATCGACGTGTCGAACGCCATCCAGGCGCAGAACGCGCAGGTCTCCGCCGGCTCGCTCGGCGGCCTCCCCGCGGTCGAGGGGCAGCGCATCACCGCGACCATCACCGCGCAGACGCGCCTCACCACGCCCGAGCAGTTCGGCGACATCCTCCTGCGCGTGAACCCGGACGGCTCGCAGGTGAAGCTCCGCGACGTGGCGCGCGTCGAGCTCGCGGGCGAGAACTCCGAGATCGAGACCTACTACAACAACGCGCCGTCGAGCGGCATGGGCATCCGCCTCGCCGCCGGCGCGAACGCCCTCCAGACCGCGAACCTGGTGCGCGAGCGCATCGACGAGCTCGCCAAGTACTTCCCGCCGGGCTTGAAGGCGGTCTACCCCATCGACACGACGCCGTTCGTGCGGCTCTCGATCGAGGAGGTCGTGAAGACGCTCATCGAGGCGGTGCTCCTCGTCTGCCTCGTGATGTTCCTCTTCCTCCAGAACCTGCGGGCGACGCTCATCCCCACCATCGCCGTGCCCGTCGTGCTGCTCGGCACGTTCGGCGTCCTCGCCGCGGCGGGCTTCACCGTCAACACGCTCACGATGTTCGGGCTCGTGCTCGCCATCGGCCTCCTCGTCGACGACGCCATCGTCGTGGTGGAGAACGTCGAACGCGTGATGAGCGAGGAGGGCCTCTCTCCCAAGGAGGCGACCCGCAAGTCGATGGACCAGATCACCGGCGCGCTCGTCGGCATCGCCATGGTGCTCTCGGCCGTGTTCGTCCCGATGGCGTTCTTCGGCGGGTCCGTGGGCGTCATCTACCGCCAGTTCTCGATCACGCTCGTGTCGTCCATGGCCCTCTCCGTGCTCGTCGCCATGACGCTCACGCCGGCGCTCTGCGCGACCATCCTGAAGCCGGTGGAGAAGGGCCACGCCTTCAAGCGGCGCGGGTTCTTCGGCCTCTTCAACCGCGTCTACGACGCCGGCAACGTCGAGTACCAGCGCGTCGTGGGCGGAGTGCTCCGCCGGCGCCGCCTCTCCATGGTCGGGTACCTCGTGATCTTCGCCGCGCTCGCGGTGATGTTCCTGCGGGTTCCGACGGCGTTCCTGCCCGACGAGGACCAGGGCACCGTCTTCGTTCAGGTCCTCCTGCCGCCCGGTGCCACGATGCAGAGCACGCGCGAGGTGCTCGCGCGCGTCTCCGACTACCTCCTCAAGGAGGAGGGCGCGGCGGTCGAGTCGGTGCTCGCCATCGACGGCTTCAACTTCGGCGCGCGCGGGCAGAACGCGGGCGTCGCGTTCGTGCGCCTGAAGCCCTGGGACGAGCGCAAGGGCGAGCGGCTCCGCGCCAAGGCGGTCGCCGGACGCGCGCAGGCGGCGTTCGCGCGCATGAAGGAGGCGGCGGTGTTCGCCTTCACGCCGCCGGCGGTGAGCGAGCTCGGCAACGCCACCGGCTTCGAGTTCCAGCTCCAGGACCGCGGCGGCCTCGGCCACGACGCGCTCATGGCGGCGCGCAACCAGCTCCTCGAGCAGGCCCGCAAGGACCCGCGGCTCGCGAAGGTGCGCCCCGCCGGTCTCGACGACACGCCGCAGTACAGGATCGACGTGGACGGCCAGAAGGCCACCGCGCTCGGCGTGTCGCTCGCCGACATCAACGCCACGCTCGCCTCGACCTGGGGCGTGCAGTACGTGAACGACTTCACCGACAAGGGCCGCACGAAGCGCGTGTTCGTGCAGGCGGACGCGCCGTTCCGCATGCAGCCCTCCGACCTCGCCCGCTGGTACGTGCGGAACCGCAGCGGCGAGATGGTGCCCTTCTCGGCGTTCTCCGCCGGGAGCTGGGCGTACGGCTCGCCCAAGCTCGAGCGCTTCAACGGGATGCCGTCGGTGATGATCCAGGGCGAGCCCGCCGCCGGGAAGAGCTCCGGCGACGCCATGGCGGCGCTCGAGGGGATCGCGAAGAAGCTGCCCACCGGCGTCGGCTACGAGTGGTCCGGCCTCTCCTACGAGGAGCGGCTCTCGGGCGCGAACGCCCCGGCCCTGTACGCGATCTCGCTCATCGTCGTGTTCCTCTCGCTCGCGGCGCTCTACGAGAGCTGGTCGATCCCGCTCTCGGTGATGCTCGTCGTCCCGCTCGGCGTCATCGGCGCCGTCGCCGCCACGATGCTCCGCGGGCTCGCGAACGACGTGTTCCTGCAGGTGGGCCTCCTCACCACCGTCGGCCTCTCCGCGAAGAACGCCATCCTCATCGTCGAGTTCGCGAAGGAGGCGCACGAGCACGGGCGGAGCGTCATCTCCGCGGCGGTGGAGGCGGCGCGCATCCGGCTCCGGCCCATCCTCATGACCTCGCTCGCGTTCATCCTGGGCGTGTTCCCGCTCGTCGTCGCGAGCGGCGCCGGCGCGGGCGGCCAGAACGCGATCGGCACCGCGGTGATGGGCGGCATGCTCTCCGCCACCGCGCTCGCCATCCTCTTCGTGCCGCTCTTCTTCGTGCTCATCGCCGGCCGATCGGAGAAGAAGCCGGTCGAGGGGGAGGCGGCCCTCGAGGCCGCGGTCGCCAACGACGTCTTCTTCCAGGTGGGCCTCCTCACCACCATCGGCCTCTCCGCGAAGAACGCCATCCTCATCGTCGAGTTCGCGAAGGAGCTGCACGAGCGCGGCAAGGGCATCGTGGAGGCCGCGCTGGAGGCGGCCCGGATGCGGCTCCGCCCCATCCTCATGACCTCGCTCGCGCTCATCCTCGGCGTCTTCCCGCTGGCCCTCGCGCACGGCGCGGGCGCGGGCGGCCAGATCGCGATCGGCACCGCGGTCATCGGCGGCGTCGCCTCGGCGACGGTGCTCGCGGTCCTCTTCGTGCCGCTCTTCTTCGCGCTCATCGCGCGACGGTCACGGCCGCCCGACCGCCGCGAGCCGCGCGACGCCGACGAGGACGCGCGGCGCGAGGAGGAGGAGCAGGCCGCGCGCGTCGCGGCGCGGGAGGCGGCCCATGGATAGGGGGGGACCGATCTCCCTCCCCCTGCGAGGGGGAGGGC
>DASSQM010000217.1:0-4925 GCA_035702465.1 Anaeromyxobacter sp.
GGCCTCGCCGACCTGGGGCTCACCTCGGTCCTCCAGGGCGTGGACATCCACACGGTATCCCGCTTCTCCGACGGCGACCTGTCGCGGCTCGAGGGCTGGGGTGTCGAGCGGATCAGCATCGGCGTCGAGTCCGGCACGGACCGGGTGCGCCGGCGGCTCTTGCACAAGTGGGGCTCCGTCGACGTCGTGCGCGAGCAGTTCCGGCGGCTGCGCGATCGCCGCTTCCTCGTGCTGTGCACGTTCATCGTCGGCTTTCCCGGGGAGACCGCGGAGGAGATCCGCCGGACGGTCGAGCTCGCGCTCTGGACGCTGCGCGCCGGCTCGAACTTCCGCATCCCGCAGATCTACAACTACGTCCCCTACCCCGGCACCGAGCTCGCCTCGTCCCTCGAGGCGCGCGGGGTCGAGCTCCCGCGGACGCTCGACGGCTGGGCCGGGCACGACTGGGACCGCAGCGTCCTCGACGAGCACGGGCAGTCGCGCGACGAGCTCGAGCGGCTCGCGTTCCTCTCCAAGTTCCTCGATCGCAAGGACCTGGACTACGGCTTCGGCGGCATCGCCTTGCGCCTCGCGTACCGCGCGTACCGGCCCGTGGCGCGCCTGCGCCTCGCGACGGGCATCACGTCGCCGCTCCCCGAGCGCGGCCTTTACGACGGTGTGCGCAGGCTCCGGGCCGCGGGCCGCGGCGGGGCGGCGTAGGCGGTCACCGTCGGAGCGACGACCCGCGCGGAAGGAGCTTCACCATCGTCATGGCGAGGTTGTGCGCGAGGCTGAGGCGGCGCGGGTGCGACGCGGCGATGCGCACGATCCGGCGCGGATCGGCGTAGAAGCGCAGGTACGCGCTGCGCTGGAGCCCGAAGAGCTCCGCGTCCGTCATCGCCGAGACGTTGACCTGCGCGCGATAGTAGTCGAGCGCCTCGACGCCGCCGCCGGCGAGCACCGGGTCCGCGGCCCCCGCGACGGCGGCGAGCTCGGTGCCGGCGAACGGGACCACGTTGAAGAACAGCGCCTGGTGGAGCCGGCTCGCGACCGCGAACGCGACGGTCGAGCGCGCCTCCTCGAGCGTCTCCGTCGGGAACCCCAGCATGAAGAAGCCGTTCACGTACATGCCCTGGCCGACGGCGACGTCGATGTTCCGCCGGACGACGTCGAGCCGGAGGTGCTTTCGGATGAGGTCCTGGAGGCGCGGCACGGCGGTCTCGACCGCGACGGACAGGAAGCACGTCCCGGCGCGGCGAAGCCGGGCGATCTGCGCGTCGTCGAGCAGGTCCGTGCGGACGCCGTTCGGGAAGAGGAGGCGCACTCCGGGGCGACGGGCGGCGAGCCCGTCGAGGATCTCCGCCGCCCGCCCGTAGTCGAGGTTGAAGGCGTCGTCGAGGACCTCGAACTCGCGGATGCCGAACCGGGACACGAGCGCGTCGATCTCCGCCAGGACCGCGCGCGGCGAGCGCGCCCGGTACCGCTTCCCGTGCACCGCGTGGCAGTAGATGCACCGGTACGGGCAGCCGCGCGAGGTGACGAGCGCGAGGTACGGTCGCCGGCCGACGGGTGCCATGGAGAGGTGGCGCGCGTAGAACCCGACGTCGACGAGGTCCCACGCCGGCGCTGGCAATCCGTCGAGATCGGGCGCGGGCTCGCGCGGCGCGGCGCGCACGGGAACGCCGAGCCGCCCGCGCGAGACGACCCCCGGCACGGCGGCGGGATCTCCGCCGCGCACGAGCCGGTCCACGAGCTCGACGACCGTCGCCTCCCCCTCGCCGACCACGGCGTGATCGACGTTCGCGTCGGCGAGGCAGTGCTCCGGGTACGAGGTCGGGTGCGGCCCTCCCACGATCACCGGCACGCCGGGGCGGGCCCTCCGCGCCGCCGCCGCCATCCGGAGCATCACGCCGGCCTCGATCGTGAGCGCCGAGATGCCGACCACGTCCGGCCGGAACGCCTCGACCGCAGCGGCGAAGCGCCCCGCGTCGCGCCAAGCCGCGCCCGCCTCGTACACTCGGACCTCGTGACCGTGGTCGCGCAGGGCGGACGCGAGGTACAGGAGGCCCATCGGCGGCACCAGGGCCTGCTGCTCGAGAGCGGTGACGCGCGCCTTGCCGAGCAGGATGCGAGCCATTGCGGGGGCCGGTGGCAAGTATAGTACCCTCGCTCCACCGGGCGACAGGCGCGGCCGGAACCGGAGCGAATGCGGGCCCTGCTGGTCAAGCCGAGGATCGTGAGCGACTCGGTGCAGCCTTCGCTCGGGCTCGGCTTCCTCGCCGCGACCGCCGGGCCGCACGAGGTCGCGATCCACGACGACGTGCTGCACGCGGGCGGCCCGGACGCGGTCGTCCAGAGGGCGCGCGCGTGGGGCGCCGGGGCGGTCGGGTTCCAGCTCAACAGCTTCGACGTCCGCTCGACGGCGCCATACCTGGCGCGGCTCCGGGCCGAGCTTCCCGGGGTCGTGACGCTCGCCGGCGGGCCACACCCGACGGCGTTGCCCGAAGAGACGCTCCACCTGTTCGGCGCTCGGCTCGACTACGTGATCCGCGGCGAGGGGGAGGACGGCTTCCGCCGCCTGCTCGACGCGCTCGCGGCGGGCAGCCCGGGGCCGGAAGCACTCGCGGCGGTGCCGGGCCTCGCGTGGCGTGGCGCCGACGGCGCCGTGCGGCGGAACCCGACCGCCGTCACGGATCTCGAGACCCTGCCGCCGCCGCGCTGGGATCTGCTCGATCCCGGTCGCTACCCGCCCGCGCCCCACGCGGCCTTCTTCCGCCGCTTCCCGGTGGCGCCCGTGGCGGTCTCGCGCGGCTGCCCGTACCCGTGCTCGTTCTGCGCCGGATCGCTCGTCCACCGGCGCGAGGTCCGCTACCGGCGCATCGAGGCGGTGCTGGAGGAGCTCACGACCCTGCACGACAGGCACGGCGTGCGCGAGATCCACTTCGTCGACGACAACCTGACCTACGACGCCGAGCGCGCACACGCGCTCTGCGCCGGCCTGCGCTCGCTTCCGTTCCGGCTGGCCTGGAGCTGCCCGAACGGCGTGCGCCTCGATCGCATGGACCGCGCGCTCGCGGATCACATGCGCGCGGCGGGCTGCTACTCGGTCGGCGTGGGGATCGAGGCCGGCAGCGACCGGATCCTGCGTCGGATCCGCAAGGGCCTCGACCTCGCCATCATCCGGCGGCAGGTGCGGATGCTCCACGACGCCGGCCTCGAGACGCGCGGCTTCTTCGTGCTCGGCTTCCCGACCGAGACGCGGCGCGAGATGGCCGCCACGGTCGACCTCGCGCTCGAGCTGCCGCTCGACTTTGCGCACTTCATGCTGTTCCACCCGTTCCCGGGGACGCGCGCGTACGAGGAGGTGACGCGGGAGGGCGGCGCGGCGTCGATCGACTGGTCGGCGGAGACGCTCGCGGAGGTGGCGTACGCGCCCTCCGGGATGACGGCCCGGGAGCTCAAGGCGATCCAGCGCGGCGCGTTCGTGCGCTTCTACGCGCGCCCGCGGGCGGCGGCGCGCCTCGCGATGCGCGTCCGCAGCGGCCGGCACGCCCTCTGGCTCGCCCGCAGGATGGTCCGATGGCTGCGGTGAATCGCGTGCTGCTCCTGAACCCGCCGTGGCGCGCGCCCATCCTGCGCGACGCCTACTGCACGTCCGTGTCGAAGGCCGGGTATCTGTGGCCGCCCGTCGACCTGCTCGCCCAGACCGGGCACCTGCACGCCGCCGGCTTCGAGGTGGACCTCGTCGACGCGATCGCGGCGCGGACGTCCCGCGCGGCGTGCCTCGACCGCATCGCCCGCTTCGATCCCGCGGCCGTCGTGCTCCTTTCGAGCCCGCTCTCGGAGCGCGACGACGACGCGATCGCGCGCGAGCTCCCAGGCCGGACCGTGATCGTCTCCGGAGAGGCGGCGTCGGCGCACCCCGCGGCGTACCTCGCAGCCCGTCCGTGGGTCGCGGCCGTGCTGACCGACTACACCGCGGACTCCGTAGCGCTGCTCCTCCGCGGCGCGCGCGGCGCGCTCCCCGCGCTGTGGCGCCGGGAGGGCGGCTGCGTCGTCCCGGGGTTCGCCGCCGAGGGGCCGGTCCGGCTCCCGCCGCCGCGCCACGACCTCCTCGACCTCGACGCGTACCGGATGCCGCTCTCCGGTGGCGGGCGCGTCGGGACGCTGCTCACGGACTTCGGGTGCGCCCGCCGGTGCCGGTACTGCAACTCCGGGTCCTTCGGGCACCGGCTCCGCGATCCTCCCGAGCTCGAACCCGAGCTGGACGTCCTCGAGCGGCTCGCCGTGCGGCACCTGCTCGTGAAGGACATGTCGTTCGGCGCCGTCCCCGCGCACGCGCTCGCGGTCTGCGCGCGCCTCGCCCGGCGGCGCATGACCTGGAGGGCGTACGTCCGGGCGGACGACGTCACGCCCTCGCTCGCCGCGGCGATGTCGTCCTCCGGCTGCCGGCTCGTCCAGATCGGCCTCGAGAGCGGAGCGCCCCGGCTGCGGCGCGAGTACGGGAAGGACGTCGACGACGCCGTCTTCGAGAAGGCGGTCGGGCTCTGCCGCGCGCACGGGATGGGCGTCGGGCTTCACCTCGTGCTGGGGCTGCCCGGCGAGGACGCCTCGACGCTGCGGGCGACGAGGCGGCTCGTCGCGCGGCTCCGTCCGGACTACGTGTCCGCGAACGTCGCGACGATCCGCAGCGGCAGCGCCGCGGAGCGCGGCGCGCCGCGCGGCCTGGGTCCGGTCCCGGCGGGCATCCTCTGGGCGCGCGCGCGGCTCTATCTCGACCTCCACCTGCGGCCGGCGTGGATCCGGGCGGCCCTCCGCACGGCGGGCACCGCGCGCGCGCGAGCGAGCCTCGCCCGCTCCGGCTGGACGCTCGCGCGCGGGCTGCTCGGCGCGCGCCGCGAGCGCCGTTGGCTCGACGAGCTGCGGCGGCCGCGCGCGGGCGCGGC
>DASSQM010000218.1:0-4003 GCA_035702465.1 Anaeromyxobacter sp.
CGATCCGGGGCGCCAGCACGAGCCGCATCGTCGCGATGGGCATCGGGCACGTGCCGGAGGGCCGCCAGCTCTTCCCGCACATGACGGTGCGCGAGAACCTCGAGCTGGGCGCGTACCTCTCCGGCCCGCGGCGGCGGTGGCGCCAGAACGTGGAGCGCGTCTTCGCGCTGTTCCCGCGCCTGGCCCAGCGCCAGCGGCAGCTCGCGGGGACGCTCTCCGGGGGCGAGCAGCAGATGTGCGCCATCGGCCGCGGGCTCATGACGGAGCCGAAGCTGCTCATGCTCGACGAGCCGTCGCAGGGCCTCGCGCCGATCGTCGTCGAGGAGATGTTCGCGACGATCGCCGAGGTGCGGAAGTCGGGCGTCACCGTGCTGCTCGTCGAGCAGCACGTCGCGCAGGCGCTGTCGCTCGCCGATCGCGCGTTCGTCATCCGCGACGGGCGGACCGTCGGGAGCGGCACCGGCGCCGCGCTGCTCGCGGACGCGAGCGTGCGGGAGGCGTATCTGAGCGTGTGAGGGGTACCCGACACCCTCACGATCCGCCGACGCCGAGGAACGCCATCACCTCGTCCCAGAGCGGGGACTCCGGCCTCAGATCGAGCCCGTTGTGCGTCGCGCCGGGCTGCTCCCACAGCCGCTTCGACCCGCGGAGCGCCGTGAAGAGCGCGCGACCTTGCTCCGCGGTCACGACCTCGTCGCGCCCCGCCACCAGGATCGCCGTGGGGCCGGGGAAGCGCTCGAGGTCGTCGACGGGTGCCCAGCGATCGCGGAGCAGGAACGCCGGCAGGAACCGGTAGTGGAGCCGGGCGACGTCCGCGAGGCGGGCGAACGGCGTCACGAGGAAGACGCCGCGCACGGCGGTCGGCCGGAGGCGGGCCGCCCGCGCGGCGACGCCGCTCCCGAGGCTCTCGCCGAGGAGCAGGACCGGCTCCGGACCCTCCGCCGCGAGCGCATCCACCGCCTCGACGGCGGCCGCGGCGATCGTGTCCTCCGAGGGCGCGCCGGCGCGCGCGCCGTATCCGGGGTACTCGAGGATGGACACCGAGAGGCCGCGCGGCACGAGCGCCGCGGCGTAGTACGCGCGGTCGACGGCGGCCCCGGCGTTGCCGTGGAAGACGAGGACGCGCGCCCGCGGAGGCGAAGCGGGTGAAGTGCGCCAGCCCCGCAGCGCGCCGTCGCTGGAGCGCCACGGCTCGAGCCCGAGCCGCTTCGCCAGCGCAACGGCGTCGGGCTCCGACAGCCGGGCGGGGAAGTAGAGCAGCCGCCGCTGGAACGCGAAGGCGAGCAGGCTCACGACCGCGAAGGCGGCGACCGCGAGCAGGACGAGCCAGAGCGCGACGCGCACGGCGGCGATGATCCTCGCGCTGCGCCCCCGCGCCCTCGAAGAAGTGCTACCCCCGCACCGCCCGGTCCGTGATCGCGAGCCCCCGGTCGACGATCTCGAACGCCTCGCGCAGCTCCGCCTCGGAGATGACGAGCGGCGGATTCGCGTAGAACGTGTTCCACCGCAGCATGGTGTAGAGCCCCTCCTGCCGGAAGAACCGCCCGAGCGCCGCCATCTCGGGGCTCGAGCCGCCGAACGGCGCGAGCGGCTCGAGCGTGCGCCGGTCGCGCACGAGCTCGACGATGCCGAAGAGGCCGATGGAGCGCACCGCGCCGACCGACGGGTGCTTCGCCGCGAGATCGGCGAGGAGCGCCTTCATGAGGACGCCGCGCTCGCGCGCGCGCTCGACGAGCCGGTCCTCCTCGTACACGCGGATGGTCGCGAGCGCTGCCGCGCACGACACCGGGTGGCTGCCGTACGTCAGGCCGCCGTTGAACGGTCGCTCGCGGAAGTGCTCGGCGATCCCGCGCCGCATGCCGACCGCGCCGAGCGGGAGGTACGACGACGTGAGCCCCTTCGCCATGGTGATGAGGTCGGGCACGACGTTCCAGTGGTTCACCGCGAACCAAGCGCCGGTGCGGCCGAATCCCGCCATCACCTCGTCGCAGACGAGGAGGATGCCGTGGCGCGTGCAGAGCTCGCGCACGCCCTGGAGGTACCCATCCGGCGGGACGAGGATGCCGTTCGTGCCGGTCACCGTCTCGAGGAGGAACGCGGCGATCGTCTGCGGCCCCTCGAGCTGGATCACCTCCTCGAGGTGCGCGAGCGCCGTCGCCGCGTCGTCCCAGCCGCGCTGGATGCCGTGGTACGGGTCGACGACGTGCACGACCCCCGTCATCGACGGCTCCGCCGCCCAGCGGCGCGGATCGCCGGTGAGGGAGATCACGCCGCCGGTCGCGCCGTGGTACGAGCGGTAGCGGGCGAGGATCTTGTGGCGGCCCGTCACCTGGCGCGCGATGCGGACGGCGTTCTCGTTCGCGTCCGCGCCGCCCAGCGTGAAGAAGAAGACGTCGATGTCGCCGGGCGCAATCTCGGCGAGCTTCGCGCCGAGGAGCGCGCGAGGCGCCGTGGCCATGGTGGGGTTCGCGTACTCGAGCGTGGCGGCCTGCTCGTGGATCGCCCGGATCACGCGCTCGTCGCCGTGGCCGATGTTCACGGACATGAGCCCGCTGTTGAAGTCGATGAACCGCTTCCCCTCCGGTGTCCAGAAGTGGATCCCCTTCGCGCGCGCGACGGGGATGGGGTCCACCGCCCCCTGCGCCGACCACTCGAACAGCGTGTGCCTCTTCGCGAGCGCGACCATCTCGTCGCCGCTGAGCGCTTGCCGGTCCTGGGTCGTCATGATGCTCGCTCATAGCGCAGCGGCGCCGCCGGGGCACGCCCGAACGCGATCTCCGGCGCGCCCGCGTCACCGCGGGCGCGCGCGGGTGCGCAGGATCCCGAGTCGCCCCATGCGCGAGCGCAGCGTGTTCGCGTGCAGCCCGAGGACGCGCGCGGCGCCGCGGGGGCCCTGGATGACGCCGCCGGTGGACGCGAGCACGCGCAGGACGTGCTCGCGCTCGATCTCCTGGAGCGTGCGGGGCGGTCCCCCGCCGGGGAGGTCCGCGCCGGCGGACGCCGGGAGCGCGCCGGCGAGATCGAGGACGCCGTCGCGGGAGAGGACGCACGCGCGCTCGACCAGGTTCGCCAGCTCGCGGACGTTCCCGGGCCAGCCGTATCCGCGGAGCTTCTCCAGGCTCGCCGGTGCGAGCGGCTGGAACGCCTTGCCCAGCTTCCGCTCGAGCCGCGCCGCGAAGTGGGCGGCGAGGAGCGGCAGGTCGTCGAGGCGTTCGCGGAGCGGCGGCACCCGGAGCGGGACGACGCTCAGCCGGTAGAAGAGGTCGGCGCGGAACTTCCCCGCCGCGACGTCCGCCTCGAGGTCGCGGTTCGTGGCCGCCACGATGCGGGCGTCGGTGCGGAGCGTCTCCCCGCCGCCGACCCGCTCGAGCTCGCCGTCCTGCAGGACGCGCAGGAGCTTCACCTGCACCTCCGGCGGGAGCTCGCCGATCTCGTCGAGGAAGAGGGTGCCTCCGTCCGCGAGCTCGAACCGCCCGACCCGCCGGTGGAGGGCGCCCGTGAAGGCGCCGCGCTCGTGGCCGAACAGCTCGCTCTCGACGAGGCCGGGCGCGATCGCGCCGCAGTTCAGCTTGATGAGGGCGCGGTCGCGGCGGGCGGAGCGCGCGTGGATGCGGCGCGCCACGAGCTCCTTGCCGGTCCCCGTCTCGCCGGCGAGCAGCACCGTCGCGTCCGTGGCCGCGACCTGGTCGACCGTGCGGAGCAGCGCGCGCAGCGCGGCGCTGCGGCCCACGATCTCGCCCGCGCCGTGCTCCTGCTCGAGCTCCTGCTGGAGGTACTCGTTCTCCTCGGAGAGGCGCACGGTCTGGCGCTCCGTGCGCTCGATGAGCTCGGCGTTCTTGATGGCGATGGCCGCCTGCGACGCGAAGATGCCGAGCGCCGCGAACTCGTCGGGATCGAAGGGGCGGCGCCGGAAGATGCCGAGCACGCCCTCGAGCTCGCCGTCGAAGAGGAGCGGGTAGCCCGCGTACGCCTCGGGCCGGTGCTCGGCGATCCAGCCGAGCCC
>DASSQM010000219.1:0-6785 GCA_035702465.1 Anaeromyxobacter sp.
ACCGCCGGCTGCCCCGGGCGCACCGTCGACTTCATCTACACGGTGACCGGCTTGCACGCGCCCTATCCTCCCCCGCCCGCGGCGGGGACCGACGTCCTCGCGGTGAGCTACCGCGCGAGCGGCGTGGATCGCGTGGCGCTCGTGAACCTGACGACGTGGCCGGCCGCCGGGTCCGTCTCGCGCGGCATCGCGGGCACGGTCCCCACCTCGCTCGCGCTCGCGCCGGAGCCGCCGTTCGCGCCGACGGCGTGGTCGCTCCTCGCCGCCGGGATCACGAACCTGTACCGCTTCCGCCCGCTCGCGAACGTCCCGGGGACGTGCGCCGACGACCTCGTGCCCGACGCCGCGCTCCCGCTCTCCTCGACGCCGGGCGTGCTGCCGACGTTCGGCGGCATGATCACGGCCGCGAACGGCACGCGGCTCCTCGCGAGCACGCCGGACCAGGACCTCGTGACGATCCTGCCGCCCACCCTCTCGAGCGCGGGCCCCGTGCTGCGCGTCGCGTCCTACGGCGGCGTGACGATCCAGCCCGCCACCATCGGCGGCGGCACCCTCCCGATCGCCGTCGCGGAGCACGCCTCGTCCGAGGGAGGGCTGGCGTCGCTCGACACCGGCTCGGCGCTGCTCGTCCTGTCGCTCGCGGCCGACGGGGGATCCGCCGCGCTGGGCGGGTCCGGCTACGGGCGCGGCGCGGTGTGGCTCGATGGGGCGGCCGGGGGCGGCGCGCTCGCGTACGCCGGCGACCTGCCCTCCTCCGGCGCGGCGACGTTCGCGCGCGGCGGAGCGGCCGCGGTGACCGCCATCGGGCCCGGCGTGTGCCCCGGGGAGGACGTCCACATCGGAAGCTCGCGCCCGGTCGTGCCCGGGCCAGACCTCGTGGCGCAGGGTCCCGCGCGGTCGGGCGCCCTCGGCCCCGCGGGCGTGGCCCGCTTCGGGCCCGCCTCCCCGCCGGTGTACGCCGTGAAGGACGCGGCGCTCGCCGCCATCCCGACCGACGGCGCGACGCTGGCCTGCCTCGCGGCGGGCGGCGACTGGAGCACGTGCGCGGCCCCCGCGCCCGTCGACCTCGGGGTGGCGCCGCTCGACGTGACGTTCTCGGCCGGCGACGCGACCGCGGCGGTCCGCTCGCTCGAGCCGGATCTCGCGCAGTGCGCGCAGGCCACGGGCTTCCCCGCGCCCCCGTCGTGCGGCGCGGACGTCCTGTGCGCGCGCGCGTCGTGCCCTCCCGCGAAGTCCCTCGTCCTCGCGCGGGCAGGCTCCGCGCCCGTGACGATCGCCCTCCCCGCGCGCCCCGCCGGGATCGCGGCGGACCGCGCCGGCGGGTTCCTCGTCACGCTCCCGTGCGCGCCGGCGGCGGGGACGGTCGGCGGCACCGCGTGCTTCCCCGGCGAACCGCTGTGCAGCGGGGTCCTCACCGGCCCCGGCGGCGCGGACGCCGCGCTCGTGCTCGTCCCGGAGGACGGCTCCGCCGCGGAGTGCCTCGCGGTGCTCCCCGGCCTCGCCGGGCCCGTCGCGGCGACGCCGAACGGGGCCGAGGCGTGGGTGACGGGGCCGGCGTTCGGCGCGCAGATCCTGACGCGCGTGGCGCTCGCGCGCCGCACCGGCGACGGGACCATCGACGCATCCGCGCCGGCGCGGCGCATCTCGGCCGAGGCGCTCGGCGCGGCGGCCAGGCCGACCGGCGCCTTCCCGCCCGGCGGCGTCGCGTTCGCGCCCGACGGGTCGACCGGAATCGTGACGGTCCCCGGGGAGTTCCGGATCCTGCTCTACCGCTAGCCCACCGTGCCGCCGTCCGACGACGCACTCGACGCGCTGCGCGCGCAGGTCCGCCCCTTCGAGGAGGCGGAGCTCGCGCTCGTGCGCGCGGTCGTCTCGTCGCCGGAGTGGCTGTCGGAGCGCGACGAGGCTGCGCTCCGGTACGCGCTCAACCTCGCGCGCGCCGGCCTCGTGCGGACGCCCGAGGGCGACGTGGACCTCGCGCCGCTGCTCGCGCCGTACCGGGACCTCGTGGCGGCGCAGCTCCTGCCCGCGCTCCTGCGCCCGGACGGCGGGGTGGACCGCACCGAGGTCCTGCGATCGGTCCCGAACGTGGGGATGCACGCCCGCGCCTGGCGCGCGCGCGCAGCGGCGGCCTTCGCGGGGAAGCTCACGCAGGCCGCGCTCGACCGCGAGATCTGCGAGAAGGCGCTCGTCCTCGTCTGCGGGGGAGGCGGCGGTGTCGGCTGGGTGTACCTCGGCGCGTTCGCGCTGCTCGAGCAGTACGGCCTGCAGCCGCGCCTGCTCGCCGGCACGAGCATGGGCGCGGTGCTGCTCCTCTTCCGGGGCCGCCGCATCCGCTGGAACGCGGACGAGGTCCAGGGCGCGATCCACGGGCTCCAGTCGAAGACGGTCTTCCGCTTCCTCCAGACGGAGTCGCGCTACGGGCTCCCCGCGCCGATGCGGCTCTACCTGCGCGCCGCCATCGCCGACCTGCTCGCGGCGGAAGACGGCCAGCCACCCACGCTCGGCCAGCTCGCGATCCCGCTCGTGGTGGCCGTCACCGGGATCCGCGCCGGCGCCCTGCCGCGGGACCCGAGCTACTACGAGCACCTGCTCGACCTCGCCGGGCGCGAGCCTCGCCCGAGCGTCCTGTCCCGCATGGTCTCGCAGGCGTTCCAGGCGATCGGCGAGCTCGTCCTCCAGCGCGACCGCCTCGCCCGCATCCACCTCGGCGCCGACGACGACACGCGCGCGTTCGACGCCATCGACGCGGTCGGCTTCAGCTCCGCCCTCCCGGGCGTCTTCCACTACGACGTCCTGCGCGACGATCCGCGCATGCACGGCCTCCTCGGGTCGCTCCTCGAGCGCCACGGCGTGTCGCGGCTCGTCGACGGCGGGCTCGTGGACCTCCTGCCGGCGCGCGCGGCGTGGGGCGTCGTGCAGGACGGCGCCCTCGGCACGCGGAACGCGTTCGTGCTCGCGCTCGAGGGCTTCGGCCCGAAGCTCACCCAGCCGCTCTGGTACGGGATGGAGCAGCTCGCCGCGCAGAACGTGGCGCGCAACCGGCCGTTCATCCACCACCTGCGCTCGTACCAGCGCGTGCTCTCGCCGCTCGAGGTGATCCCGGCGGAGGACCAGCTCGCGCGCGCCGTCCAGGTCGGCAAGACCGAGCTCCACCCGGACATGGGGCTCGTGGCGCGCATGTGCCGGCCGTTCCCCGCCTTTTAGCCGGAGCTGCGCAGCCGGTAGGGAGCGGCCGGGCACATTTCGCTTCGCGAAAAGTGCCTCGGCCGGATGTCGAATTCCGGCTGGTTGAAACGTGCCCGCCCATCGGGCATCTTCGGAGCCCCCCGAACCGGAAGGCGCGCCCATGATCAAGGCCGACAAGATCTGGATGGACGGGAAGCTCGTCGCGTTCGAGGACTCGAAGGTCCACGTCCTCACGCACGCCCTCCACTACGGCATCGGCGTGTTCGAGGGGATCCGCGCGTACAAGGGCGCGGACGGCCGCTCCGCCATCTTCCGGCTGCGCGAGCACGTGCAGCGGCTCTACGACTCGGCCCACATCGTGCTCATGCAGATCCCGTTCTCGCCCGACCAGCTCGAGAAGGCCTGCGTCGAGGTGCTGAAGGCGAACAAGCTCGACGCCGGCTACCTCCGCCCGCTCGCGTTCTTCGGCGCGGGCGCCATGGGCGTCGGCGCGACGAACCCGGTCCAGGTCATCGTCGCCGCCTGGCCGTGGGGCGCCTACCTGTCCGAGGAAGGGCTCAAGCGCGGCATCCGCGCCAAGGTGTCGTCCTTCAACCGCATGCACGTGAACGTGCAGATGGTGCGCGCCAAGATCTCGGGGCAGTACGTGAACTCGTTCCTCGCCACCCGCGAGGCGGCGCTCTCCGGCTACGAGGAGGCGATCCTCCTCGACACCGAGGGGTACGTCGCCGAGGGCGCGGGCGAGAACCTCTTCATCGTGAAGAACGGCGTGCTCCAGACGCCGCCGCTCTCCTCCGCCGTGCTCGCCGGCATCACGCGAGACTCGGTCCTCCGCATCGCGAGGGACCTCGGGATCCCTGTGAAGGAGGAGAAGTTCACCCGCGACACCATGTACCTCGCCGACGAGCTCTTCATGACGGGGACGGCCGCCGAGGTGACGCCCGTCCGCGAGGTCGACAACCGGCGGATCGGCAAGGGCGAGCCCGGCCCGGTGACCAAGCGCATCCAGGAGACGTTCTTCCGGGCCGTGCGCGGGGAGGAGCAGCGCTACCGCGAGTGGCTGTTCCCCCTTTGATTCCGGCAGGTTAGCTCGGAACGAGGAACAAAGGTCGCCGTTCGTCCGTTCATCGGCCGAGCGGCAAGATCATTGACCTTTCCAGACGCGTTCGGCTAGATTCCCCCGGCCTTCGCTGCAGTTCTGAAAAAGGTGCGATATTTCCGCAGCTTGCGGAAGACGCGCGCCGGAGGTGCCGACGGGCAAGCCCGGACCGGACCTCTCGAGGAGTGGTGACGATGAGAATTCGCTTCGTCGACATCGACGACCGCATGGACGATCTCGCCGACCGCATGCGGGGAGATCACGACCTCGCCGAGGAGTTCCTGCGGCGGTACGAGCTGTCGTGGCTCTACCACGAGAACGCGCTCGAGGGCGTCGTCTACACGAGCCAGGAGCTCGCGACCGCCCTCGAGAACCCCGCCGTCGCCGACGCCGCCTTCGTGAACGCGTTCCAGGAGATCCGGAACCACAAGGCTGCGATCGACCTCGTCCGCGAGGAGGCGAAGGCGAAGAAGCTTCGCATCAACGTCACCCTCGTGAAGAAGCTCAACGACACGCTCGCCGCCGGGATCGAGGGCCGCGATCTGCTCGAGCTCCGCAAGGACCTGCCCGTGCACCGGGCCTACTTCCACGAGATCGCGCAGCCCGCGAAGATCCCGGCGCTTCTGCAGAAGGTGCTCGACGCCTGCGACTCGGCGGACTTCCGGAACGCGCACCCGATCCAGCGCGCCGCGAAGCTGCACCACGGCTTCATGCAGGTGTTCCCCTACACGGAGAACTCGGGCCGCATCGGCCGGCTCCTCGCGAACCTCGTCCTGCTCCAGGCCGGCTACCGCGTGCCGTGCATCATCCACGCGACCGATCGGCAGCGGTACTACGAGTCGCTCCGGCTGCCCGAGGTGGCGCTCCGGGACCTCACGATGGAGGCGCTCGACAACGCGCTCGAGCAGGCGGAGAAGCTGTTCCGCGAGGCCCCCGCCCGAAGGAAGAAAGCGGCCCGATAGGGGCTCGTCCGGCCGCCGTTTCAGCGGTCAACCGAGCGAATTCATTCGGTTCCAGCCCTGCCCCGCAACGGCCGCGGGCGGGCGTGGCGCGCTGTGGGGGGTGTGGGGTATAGCTACGCCCCCCATGCTCCTCGGAGCCCACGAAGGCATCGCCGGCGGGGTCTCGAAGGCATTCGCCCGCGCCGAGGCCGACGGGGCCGACTGCCTCCAGATCTTCACGCGCAACGCCCGCGGCTGGGCGGCGAAGCCGCTCGAGGACGAGGAGGTCGCGGCGTTCCGGGCCGAGGCCAGGCGGACCCGGAAGCCCGTGGCCGCTCACTCGTCCTACCTCATCAACTGCGCCTCCCCGGACCGCGACATCCGGAGGAAGAGCTGGGCCGCCCTCGCCGACGAGCTCGGCCGCTGCGAGCGCCTCGGGATCCCCGCGCTCATCTTCCACCCGGGGAGCCATGAGGAGGAGTCCGAGGGGATCCGGCTCGTGGGGGAGGCGATGACGCGGGCGCTCGAGCTGGTGCCGGGCAAGGCGCGCCTCCTCGTCGAGACCACCGCCGGCCAGGGCACCGCGCTCGGCTGGCGCTTCGAGCAGGTCGCCGCGGTGCGCGATGCGGTCCCCGCCCGCCTCCGGCGCCGGGTCGGCGTCTGCGTGGACACCTGCCACGTCTGGTCGGCCGGGTACGACATCTCGACGGACGAGGGGTACGCCCGCACCGTCGAGGAGCTCGACGGCGCGGTCGGCCTCTCGAACGTGAGGGCGTTCCACCTCAACGACTCGAAGAAGCCGAAGGGCTGCCGGGTCGACCGCCACGAGCACATCGGCCAGGGAACGCTCGGCCTCCTCCCGTTCCGGCACCTCGTCAACGACCCGCGCTTCGCGGAGATCCCCGGGTTCGTCGAGACCGACTCGCGCTGGAAGGAGAACATCGAGGTCCTCCGCGGCCTCGTCCGCAGATGAAGGCCAACCTCCCCATGCGTCAGCCAGCCGAAGAGCCGCAGCACCGGGCGCGCACGCGGCAGATCGTCCGCGCCGCCCGCATGGCGCTCTACCCGCGCCACGTGGAGTCGACCCGCGTCAAGCTCGACCGGCTGATCCAGTACGCCCGCGCCCACAAGAGCGCGCTCATCCTGACGCACGACAACCCCGACCCCGACTCCATCGCCGCCGGCGTCGCCCTCGCCCACCTCCTCGAGAAGCTCGCCGGGGTCGAGGCGAGCGTGGCCTACGGCGGCATCGTGGGCCGGGCCGAGAACCGCGCCCTCATCCGCGTCCTGAAGCTCCCGGTCGTGCCGGTCTCCCGGGTGATGTTCGACGACTACGACCTCATCTGCATGGTCGACACCCAGCCGGAGCAGGGAAACCACTCGCTGCCGGCGCGGCACTTCCCGGACGTCGTCATCGACCACCACCCGGAGCGGCCCGACTCGCACCTCGCGCCGATCGTGGACGTGGGCGGGCCCATCGGGGCGACCTCGACCGTCGTGGCCGAGTACTTCCGCGCGAGCGGGCTCAAGATCCCCACCCACGTCGCGACCGCGCT
>DASSQM010000220.1:0-6043 GCA_035702465.1 Anaeromyxobacter sp.
TCCTCGCGGAACGTCCCCTCGCGCACCTCGGCCTCGAGGTCCTTGTTCGTCGCGGCGACGACGCGCACGTCGACGTTGATCGCCTTCTCGCTCCCGACGCGGGTGATCTCGCCGGTCTGGAGGGCGCGCAGCACCTTCGCCTGCGCGGACGCGCTCATGTCGCCGATCTCGTCGAGGAACAGCGTCCCGCCGTGCGCGACCTCGAATTGCCCGCGCCGGCGCGCGGCCGCGCCCGAGAAGCTTCCCTTCTCGTGGCCGAACAGCTCCGACTCGATGAGCTCCGCCGGGATGGCCGCGCAGTTCACCTTCACGAACGGCCCCTGGGCCCGCTTCGAGAGCCGGTGGATCTCGGCGGCGATGAGCTCCTTGCCGGTGCCCGACTCCCCCATCACGAGCACGCGCCCGCCGGTGGGCGCCACCTTCGCGATCTCGTCCTGGAGCTTCTTCATGGCGGGGCTCTCGCCGAGCATCTCGTCCGAGAACCGGCGCTCGCGCGACGACAGCGCCTGGACCTTCTCCTCGAGGCTCCTGCGGGACAGCGCGTTCTTCACCGACACGAGCACGCGCTCGCGGTCGACGGGCTTCGGGATGAAGTCCGTGGCCCCGCGGCGCATGGCGTCCACGATGTCCGCGGCGTCCGCGTGGCCGCTCACCATGAGCACGGGCAGGTCGCGCCACAGCTCGCGCGCCTTCGAGAGGAGCGCGAGGCCGTCCATGCCGGGGAGCCGGATGTCGAAGATGCCCATGTCCACGGGCTCGGCGCCGAGGACGTCGAGCGCCTTCTCGGCGCTCTCCGCCTCGAGCACGGCATAGCCCTCGGGCTCGAGCACCATGCGGAGCGCCCGGCGGATGTTGGGCTCGTCGTCCACCACGAGGAGCGTGGGCTTGGTGGCGTCCATGGGGGCGACATTATAGAGGGCGGCGCGCGGCGTCGCCCCTTCGTGGTCGGGGGGCGCCTCTACGTCGTCGTCCTGCGCCCGCTCACCGCTCCGCCGGCCGCGACAGGATCACGACCGACCGCGCCTCCACCGGGATCGATCCGCCGGCTTCGACGAGGTCGCGCTTCACGTCGGTCGCGCCGGCGGTGTCCACGAGGATCTCCCACGAGCGGCCCCACTCGACGGCGGGGAGCACGTAGTTGACGGGTTCGTGCCACGCGTTGAGGAGCACGAGCAGCGTGTCGCCCACGATGCGCTCGCCGCGCTCGTCCGGCGTCTGGATCGCGTCGCCGCCGAGCAGGAAGGCCACCGACTTCGCGAAAGGCTTCTGCCAGTCCTCCTGCGTCATCTCGTGGCCGTCGGGGCGGAACCAGGCGAGGTCCTTCACCGAGGAGTCCCACATCTGCGCGCCGCGGAAGAACCGGCGGCGCTGGAGCACCGGCTGGTCGAGGCGCAGGCGGATGAGGCGGCGGGTGAAGCCGAGGAACGCCTTGCGGCGCTCGTCGAGGTTCCAGTCGAGCCACGAGATCTCGTCGTCGTGGCAGTAGGCGTTGTTGTTGCCCCCCTGCGTCTTCTGGATCTCGTCGCCGGCGGTGATCATCGGCACGCCCTGCGACACGAGCAGCGTCGCCATGAAGTTCCGCATCTGCCGGTCGCGGAGCGCCAGCACGCCCTTGTCGTCGGTCTCGCCCTCGGCGCCGCAGTTCCAGGAGTTGTTGTCGTCCGAGCCGTCGCGGTTGTCCTCGCCGTTCTTCTCGTTGTGCTTGCCGTTGTACGAGACGAGATCGCGCATCGTGAAGCCGTCGTGCGCGGTGACGAAGTTCACGCTCGCGTAGATCTTGCGCCCCGCCTTCTCGTAGAGGTCCGCCGACCCCGTGAGCCGGTAGCCCATCTCGTCCGCCTGGTCGTCGTCGCCCTTCCAGAAGCGGCGCACCACGTCGCGGTACTTCCCGTTCCACTCCGACCAGCGCACCGGGAACGCGCCGACCTTGTAGCCGTCCGCGCCCACGTCCCAGGGCTCCGCGATGAGCTTCACGCGCTCGAGCACCGGGTCCTGGTGGATCGCGGTGAGGAAGCGCGAAGCCTCGTCGAACAGCTCGGGATCGCGGGCGAGCGCGACGCCGAGGTCGAACCGGAACCCGTCGACGTGCATCTCCTCCACCCAGTAGCGGAGCGAGTCCAGGACGAGCTTCACGGTCCAGGGGTTCGTCGTGTCGAGCGAGTTCCCGCAGCCCGTCGCGTCCCAGTAGTAGCGGGGGGACTCCTGCACGAGGCGGTAGTACGTCGGGTTGTCGAGGCCCTTCAGCGACAGCGTGGGGCCGAGGTGGTTCCCCTCGCACGTGTGGTTGTAGACGACGTCGAGGATGACCTCGATGCCGGCCTTGTGCAGCGCCTTCACCATCTCGCGGAACTCGGTCACCTGCTCGCCGCGGCTGCCGCGCGCGTACTTCTGCTCGGGCGCGAAGTAGGCGAGGGTGTTGTAGCCCCAGTAGTTCGTGAGCCCCTTCGCGCGCAGGAACGCGTCGTCCTCGAACTCGTGCACCGGCAGGAGCTCGACCGCCGTGACGCCCAGGCGGACGAGGTGCTCGACGGCGGGCGGGGAGGCGAAGCCGAGGTACGTCCCGCGCAGCTCCGGGGGGACCTCGGGGTGACGAGCGGTGAACCCCTTCACGTGCACCTCGTAGATCACCGAGCGGTGCCACGGCGTGCCCGGGCGCCGATCGCCACCCCAGTCGAAGTGGTTCCCCACCACCACGGATCGCGGGACCGCCGGGGCGCTGTCGCGATCGTCGAGGGAGAGATCCTGCTCGGGCGCGTCCTGCCGGTACGCGAAGATCGGCCCGTTCAGGTTCGTCTCCCCCGAGACGGCGCGGGCGTACGGGTCGACGAGGAGCTTGGCCGGGTTGAAGCGCAGCCCCGCCTCGGGCTCGTAGGGTCCGTGGGCGCGATATCCGTACAGGGTGCCCGGGCCGATGCCGGGCAGGTAGACGTGCCACACGTGACCCGTCTTCTCGGGGATGAAGAACTTCCGCACCTCGCGGTTCGGGTCGGACGCGTCGTAGAGGCACAGCTCCACCTTCTCCGCGTGGCGCGCGTACACCGCGAAGTTGGTCCCGTCGTCGTCGCAGGTCGCCCCGAGGGGGAAGGGCCTGCCGGGCCACAAGAGCTCGCCGTTCATGGTCGCCCGCCTCGTCCCCGGGCGAGCCAAAGATGAGGCCGAGTCCCGCGCACGGCACGCCCGAAGCGACGAGGACGCGCCGCGGTCAGGCGCCGACGAGCTCGCGCACCAGCGCGCGCATCGCGGCGAGATCGAAGGGCTTCTCGATGTGGCGGCGCGCCGGATCGTCGAGGAACTCGCGCGCACGAGGCGTGAATGCACCACCCGTCATGAAGACGAGCCGCCGCGCCGCGTCGGGCGCCTCGCGGTCGAGGCGCTCCGCGAGGTCCATCCCGGTGATCTCGGGCATCATCAGATCGCACAGGATCACGTCGAAGCGGTCGCCGCGCTGGATGAGATCGAGGGCCGCCCTCCCGCTCGAGACCGCGACGACGTCGTGGTCCCGGCCGAGCGTGCGCCGCAGGCTCTGCGCGAGCGGCGGCTCGTCGTCGACGACGAGCACCCGCCCGCGCCTGCCGGGCGCCGGGGCGCACGGCGGCTCGGCCGGCGCCTGGGCGGGACGCCCGGCGGCCGCCGGGACGGCCACGGTGAAGGTGGAGCCGCGACCTGGCGTGGACGCCACGTGGATCTCGCCGCCGAGCGACGACACGATGCCGTGCGCGATCGCGAGCCCGAGGCCGGTGCCGACGCCCACGGGCTTCGTCGTGAAGAACGGGTCGAAGATCCGCCCCAGGTGCTCGGGAGCGATCCCGACGCCGGTGTCCGCGATCTCCACGCGCACGCGTCCGTTCGCGGCGCGCGCCGAGATGCGGATCTCGTTCTCCTCGGCGTGCCCCTCCGGGATGGCCTGCGCGGCGTTCACGACGAGGTTCAGGAACGCCTGCGCGAGCCGCGACTCGCTCGCGTCCACCGGCGGGACGTCCTCGTACCGCTTCACGACCCGGGCGCGGTGCCGGATCTCGTGGCGCGCGAGGTTCACCGCCGCGTCGAGGACGGCGCGGACGTCCACGGGGCCGCGGCCCGGGTCGTCGGGGCGCGAGAGGGTCCGCAGCTCCGCGACGATGCGGCGCACGCGCTCCGCCCCCTCGTTCGCCTCCCGGAGCGTCTCGACGAGCTCCCCCGGCGCGCCCGGGAGCGCGGCGGCGGTCTCGCGCGCCGCGGCCAGGTTCGAGAGGACGTAGGCGAGCGGGTTGTTCACCTCGTGCGCGACCCCCGCCGCGAGGGTGCCCATCGACGCCATGCGGTCCGCGAGCGCGAGCCGCTCGCTCGCGCGCTTCAGCTCCGCCTCGGCGCGGCGCCGCTCCGTCACGTCGCGGTTCACGCCGATGTAGCCGAGGAAGGCGCCCTGGGCGTCGCGGCGCGCGACGATGGTGCCGTCGATGTCCACCGGGGCACCGTCCTTGCGCCGTTGACGGAGCGTGAGCTCCACGCGTCCGTTCCGCTCGAGCTCGCCGAGCATCCACGCGCGCGGCTGGCCTGTGCCGTACTCGCTCCGCAGCAGCTCGGGGACGGTTCGGCCGAGGGCCTCCGACTCGGTCCATCCGTAGATCCGCTCCGCGCCGCGGTTCCAGGAGATGATCCGCGCGTCGGCGTCCGTGGAGATGACGCCCTCGTCCACGTTCGCGAGCACCTCCGCGCGGTACCGGAGCGCGTCGTCGAGCGTCGCCCGCTCCAGGGCGGCTCGGCGGTGCCGCTCCGCGCGCACCCAGGTCGCGGCGAGGAGCCCGACGAGCGCGAGGAACGCGCTCAGCGACGCCCACGCGGCCCACGCGAGCTGCCGCTCCGTCGCGAAGATCTCGTCGCGATCCACCTTGGCGACGAGCCACCACGTCGAGTCCGGCACCGCCCGGGTCTCCGCCAGGACCGGAACGCCGCGGTAGTCGACGCCCTCGCGCACTCCCGCCGCGCCCGTCGCGGCCTGGACCGCGACGACCTCCGCGCGCGCGAGGGGAATCCGCTTGGTGAACGCGGCGTCGCGCTCGTGCCGCAGATCGCTCAGGAAGAGGACCTCGTCCCCCTCGCGGCGGACGAGGAGCGCCTCCGCCGTGCGCGCGGAGCCCGGCCACTCCCGGAGCAAAGGGTAGAGCGTCTCGGCGTCCGACCGGAGCACGAACGCGGCGCCGCCGCCGGGCGCCGGGATCGGCGCCGCGGCGTCGAGGTAGGTGCGGCCGTCGCGGCCGTTCCGGTACAGATCCGACAGCACCGCGCGCCCGGAGGCGAGCGCTCGCGACGCCGCGTCCGCGGTCGCGGCGTCGAGCGGCGCCCGCTGCCCCGCCGCCGAGAACAGCGGCTCCCCGCCCGCGGAGACGACGAGCACGTCCGCGTAGAGGTGCCGCTCGCGGATCTGCCGGTACCACGCGGCCACCGCGGCGCTCGGCTCGCCGCGCGCGAGGAGGGTGAGCCCCGCGTCGCCGACCGGCGGCGCCGCGTTCGCGGCCGCGTCCGCGAGGCGCTCCGCGCGCCAGGCGGAGATGCGATCCACCTTGAGATCGGCGAGCGCGGAGAGCTGGTCGAGCGCCCGCGCGCGCAGCTCCGCGCGCATGCGCTGCTCGATGGCCCACCCCGCGACCGCGAGCAGCACCGCCAGCGCCGCGAAGGACGCGACGATGGCGCGTCCGATCGGGACAGGAGCGCGTCGTGGTCGGGGCTGTGGCATGGGCGGCCGGCGCGGCGCGGCTCGCGCCGGAGCGTAGCGCGGCGCGGAGACGGCGAGCAAACTTCGGGGCGACCGCCTGGGCGGCCGGCGCACGTCGCACGACATCGGGCGTGACGACGGCCACCGCGGGCCCTCCCCGCGATCTCGGCCCGGCGGACGGGCGGAGCGGCGCATCCCCGTGCGTGTGGGGAACACCCGCCGCGGCCGGCGCGTTCAGCGGGCGTGCTTCGACGGAACCCCCCGGCCAGGCCGGCGAGCCTCCGGACGGCCGCCGGGTTCCCCGCGCACGGGAAGCCGGCGCCCGGACGGAGGACGGCCTCGCGCGCCGTG
>DASSQM010000221.1:0-4525 GCA_035702465.1 Anaeromyxobacter sp.
CCTCGGGGAGGTCCACCCGCTGGCCGACCCGCACGGGGCGGCCGAGGATCTCGACCTTCCCCTCGTCCGTGACGATGTGGCCCTCGGCCCGCGGGGGCTCCGCAAAGACGGCCATCGGGAGCGCGAGCGCGGCGGCGAGCACGAGACGCAGCATGCGAACGACCTCCAGCGCGAACTTTCCCCCCGCCGCCCCCGGGCGCAAGCTCGTCTGCCCGTCGCCGGTGGGTTACAACCTCGCGCTCGGAGGACGGCACGATGCGGATCGCGATCGCGGGCGCGGGCGGGGTCGGCGGGCTCCTCGGGGGACTCCTCGCGCGGGCCGGCCACGAGGTGGTGGTCCTCGCGCGAGGCGCTCACGGAGAGTCGATCCGGCGCGACGGGCTGCGCATCGCGTCGCCGCTCGGGTCGTTCACCGTCCGTTTCGCGTCCGTGTCGGATGATCCGGCGGCGCTCGGGCCCGCCGAGGCCGTGCTCGTGGCGGTGAAGGCGTGGCAGGTGAAGGAGCTCGCGCCGCGGCTCGCCCCGCTCCTCGCCGGGGGCGGCGTCGCGGTCCCGTTCGAGAACGGCGTGGAGGCGGCCGCGCACCTTTCGGCAGGCCTCGGGGACGCGCGCGTGGCGGGCGGCCTCGTCGCGGTCTTCGCATGGATCGAGGCACCCGGCGCGGTGAAGCACGTGGGCGGGCGCCCGCGCGTGAAGGTCGGCACCCGCGCCGCCGCCCAGGCCGGGCCGCTCTCGCGCCTCGCCGACGCGCTCCGGGCCGCCGGGTGCGAGGCGGACGTCGTGGACGACGTCGAGCGGGCGAGCTGGGAGAAGTTCCTCCTCATCGAGCCCTGGGGCGCGGTCGCCGCCGTGGCGCGGGCGCCGGTGGGCGTCGTGCGGAGCCTGCCCGAGACGCGCGAGGTGACGCTGCGCGCGATGGAGGAGCTCGCCGCGGTGGGGAGGGCGCGCGGGGTCGCGCTGCCCCCCGATGCCGTCGCGCGGACGCTCGCCCTCGTCGACGCCCTCCCGGCGGAGGCGACCTCGTCCATGCAGCGCGACATCGGCTCCGGGCGGCCGTCGGAGCTCGACGACCAGGTCGGGGCGGTCGTGCGGCTCGGGCGCAAGGCCGGGGTCCCCGTGCCCGTGCACGAGACGATCCTCGCGGCGCTCCTGCCGCAGGAGCGCGCCGCGCGCGGCGAGCTGCCGCGGTTCGTGCGGACGTAGCGGGGCCACGCTCCCGTCGCGGAATTCACCGATCGTCGACGATCTCCACGGGCCGGCGCAACGGTTCGGAACGACGTGCGATCCGCGCCCGGCGGCGCGCCGGGGTGGCGAGCTCCTCCACGCGTCATCGCGCCGCGCCCCGCCCAACCCCGGGTCATCCGGGAGGGCGCCGTTGGCCCGGAGCTTGCGCTCACCGGCGTCGGAGAAACCCGCGCACGCGCACGGAGGCCACCATGACCACCGCCCTGTCGATCCTCGAGGCGCTCGGCTCGTTCGCCGCGGGGCTCGCCGGCCGCTTCGGAGTCTTCCTCCTCGTCGGGCTCGCGCTGTCGGCGCCCGCGTTCGCGCTCGCCTTCCTCTGGCTGTGGGTCGAGCGGCGCAGGGGCCGAGGCGAGCTGCCGGTGGTCGCGCGCGTCGCGCCGAACCACACCTGGCTCGAGCGGCGCCCGCGCGGTGAGCTGCGCGTCGGGGTGGACGAGATCGCGCAGCGCATCCTGCCCTCCGCCACCGCGGTCGAGCTGCCCGCCAAGGGGATGGTGGTGCACAGGGGCGATCCGATCGCGGTCATCCGCGCCGGGCGGCGCGCGGTGCGCATCTTCGCTCCCGTCGACGGCACCGTCGCGAGGGTGAACCGCCGCGTGCGGCGCAACCCCGGGCTCGTGAAGGAGTCGCCCTACGGCGGCGGGTGGCTCTTCGAGCTGCGTCCCGAGGACACGCGCTGGCGCGCGCTCCCCGCGGGCGTCGGCGCGGAGGCGTTCCTCCTCTCGGAGCGCCGCCGGCTCGCCCGCTTCGTCGAGGAGGAGCTCGGCCTCGCCGCCGCGGACGGCGGGCACCTCGTGGCGCCGGCCCCGGCGCTCCTCGGCGAGGAGGGCTGGAAGAAGGTGGTGAGCGCGTTCCTCGGGGCGGCCTGAGCGACTACAGGTTGTCCCAGCCGTACCGCCCCACCTCGAGGACGTGGGCCGCGATCCTGTCGATGCCCGCGTCCTCGTTCTCGTCCAGCGAGGCGAGGTTCGCCGCCACCCTGCGCTTCGCCTGGCCCGCGAACACCTTCAGGATCTCGCGCTCGACCACCGCCGCCGCCTCGCCGCGGTCCTCGATGCGCGTCGAGACGCGGGCGAGCAGCGCACCGAGCGTGAAGAGGTCGATCATCACGTCCGCGAGGCGCTTCGTGGGGAGCTGCGCGTCGACGATCTTCTTGCCGTGCTTGCGGATCAGCCGGTCCGTCGCGATGGCGAGGTCTCGCGCCGCCTCCTCGAACACCACCGCCTCCTCCGCGACCTGCGGCGCGAGGAGCGTCCAGCGTCCCTTCTGGCGGCGCAGGCCCGTGGCGAGCGACGCGCGCCGCTTCGCATAGTCCGACAGCACGCCGAAGCCCTTCACCGGGTCGGCGAGCACGCCGCGCATCGACGTCGCGACGTCCTTCAGCTCCTCGGAGACGTCGTTCATGGCGGCGAGCGCGACGAAGAGGCGCAGGATCTCGTTCGTGCCCTCGAAGATGCGCATGATGCGGCAGTCGCGGACCGCCCGCTCGTACGGGAGCTCCTTCATGAAGCCGCCGCCGCCCGCGATCTGGAGCGCCTCGTCGGCCGTTCGGCCCATGGCCTCGGTGGCGAGCACCTTCGAGATGGCGGACTCGACCGCCACGTCCTCGAAGCCGCGATCGGCGAGCCCGGCGACGAGGTTCACGACGCTCTCGGCCGCGTAGCAGTCGACGACCATCTGCCCGATCTTCTCGCGGATGGCGCCGAACGTGGCGATGGGCCGGCCGAACTGGACGCGGTCGCGGGCCTGGTGCACGGAGAGCTCGATGAGCCGCTTCATGCCGCCCACCGCTCCGCCGCCGAGCCCGGTGCGGCCCGCGTTCAGGATCTTCATCGCGACCTTGAAGCCCTTGCCCACCTCGCCGAGCACGTTCGCCACGGGGACGCGCACGTCCTCGAGCGAGACGGTGGTGGTCGACGAGGCGCGGAGGCCCATCTTGTCCTCGTGCGGCCCGGTCGCGACCCCCTTCATGTCGCGCGTGACGATGAAGGCGGTGATGTGCCCGCGCCCCTCCTGCGAGGTCTTCGCGAACACCGTGAAGAAGTCGGCGATGCCTCCGTTCGTGATCCAGAGCTTCTCGCCGTTCAGGATCCAGTCGTCGCCGTCGCGCACCGCGGTGGTCTTGATGCTCGCGGCGTCGGATCCGGCGCCGGGCTCGGTGAGGCAGAAGGCGGCGATCATCTCCCCGCTCGCGAGCTTCGGCAGGTAGCGCGCCTTCTGCTCGTCCGTCCCGAAGAGGAGGAGGCCGCGCATGCCGATCGAGCTGTGGGCGCCGACCGTGACGCCGACGGAGCCGTCGTAGCGGCTGATCTCCTGGAGGACGCGCGAGTAGGCGGTGGCGCCGAGGCCGAGGCCGCCGAAGCTCTCCGGGATGACGAGGCCGAAGAGCCCCGCGGCCGTGAGCTCTCCGATGAACTCGCGCGGCATCTCGCCCGCGCGGTCCCAGGCGGCGAAGTCCCTCTCGCGCGGCTGGAGCATCGACTTGAGCGTCCCGACGATCGCGCCGAGCGTCTCCTTCTCGGCCATGGTCGGCTCGGGATAGGGGACGAGGATCTCCTCCTCGATCTCGCCGAGGCAGAGCGACCGCATGAAGCTCGCCGTCTTCTTGTCGACCATGGGCGCCTCCCGATTGACTCTAGAATCATAACGCAACGCGCCAAGACTGGAAGAGGGAATGCGGCATGCTGCCTACGGGTGCGTCTGGGCACGTGGGCGCCCCCCGGCAGGGACGCCGAAGAGGTTGCATCCGCGCGCGGAGGCGGTCTACTTACGGATCATGGACCCGCGGAACCTGCCCGGGTGCGCGAAGGGGCTCCTGGAGTTCAGGCCCTGGATGCTCGCGCTCGCAGTGTTCCTCGCGTGCGCGCTCGGCATCGCGATCATGGAGCAGTTCCGCGACGGCCGCTCCGAGTGGGCGCAGGTGACGGCGCAGGACGCGCCGTCGAAGTGAAAAAGCCGCTCGCGTGCGTCGGCCGGATGCCGAATTCCGGCTACCGCGACCGCTTCGCCTTCGAGGGGCGTTTCGCCGCGCTATTCGCCACCTTCCTGCGGGCAGGCGCCGTCGCCTTCCTCGCGGCGCGCGTCGGGGCTGCGCGCCGGGCCTTCGCCGCGGGGCGCTTCGGGGCTGCGCTCCGGGCCTTCGCGGCGGGGCGCTTCGGGGCCCTCGACGCCTTCGTGGCGGGCTTCGCGCGCTTCGCCGCGGCCTTTGCGCTCGCCGCGGGGCGAGCCTTCACTTCGGGCTCGGGCGAAGGCGCCACCGGTGCTGGCGTCGCGGCGTGGA
>DASSQM010000222.1:0-3705 GCA_035702465.1 Anaeromyxobacter sp.
ACCAGCGCCCGCTCCACGTCGCGCTGGAGCTCGGCGGTGCGCGCCCGCGCGAAGTACTGGAGCCGGTCCTGGATGCGCTCGAGCGCGCGGATGCGCCCGAGCACCACCTCGCGGCTCTCCGCCACGCGCTGCTCCGCACGCGCGAGCGCCGGCTCGCCGGCGCGGCGATCGACGAGCTGGAGGAACGAGTCCGTGCGCGCGGCGTTCTCCTGTACCGCGCGCACGAGCGCGTCGACCGCGGCGCGGCTCTCGGGCTCGAGGTCGAACCGCCGCAGCCGGTCCACGAGGACCTGCGCGCGCTCGAAGGACCGGGCGGCGTCGTCGCGGAAGCGCGCGTCGCGCGTCGACGCGAAGCTCCGCGCCGCGATGGCGCGGTAGAGCACCGCTCGCTCGAGCTCGTTCGCCGCATCGGAGGGCGGATCGATCGCGACCGCGATCTCCTGCCGGAGGGCGCGGATGCTCGCGAAGCCGCGGAGCGCGACCACGACCTCGACGACGAGGAGGAGGAGCACGAACGCGAACCCGACGTAGATTCGCCTGCTGATGCTGGAGTTGCCGAGCTGCGCCGCGGAGGGGCCCTTCATGCGAAGGTCGAACGAACGCCGGAGCGCCGCTATTTCTGCGCGCGCTCCCTGCTCCGGAATGGATGCGTGCGCGCCGGCGGGCGGGAGTGCACGGCGCGGGCGGGCGAGGGCTCGGCGGCGCCGTCCGGTCCGCGCAGGATCCGGGCGGCTGCGGCGCACCCGCACCCAAGAACGCCGCGCCCGCGCAGCCTCGTCCCGTGGCATCCTGGCCCCCCTCGCCGGAGGTCTCCATGACGCTCGCCGCGCTGCTCGCCCTCGCCGCCGCCGCCTCGCCTGGCGCGCCTCCGCCCGCAGCCCGGTACGAGTTCCTGTCGGGCGGGCGAGTCACCGGCGCGCTGGTCCGCGCCGAGCGGTCCGACCGATCCGTCCTGGTGGACTTCGCCTTCCTCGAGAACGGTCGAGGACCGAAGGTCGTCGAGACGATCCGGTTCGACGGCGCCGGCCGCGTCGCCGCGCACGCGGTCGTCGGCACGGCCACGTTCGGCGCGCGCGTGGACGAGCGGTTCGCGCGCGACGGCCGCCGCGCGTCGTGGAAGACGACCGCGGACGAGGGCTCCACCGAGATCGACGGCCCCGCCGTCTACGTGCCGCTCGCCCCCACGCCGGAGTCCGCCGCCGTCGCCGTCCGCGCCGCCCTCGCCGGCCACGGCCGCGTCGCGCTGCTCCCGGCGGGCGAGCTCACCGCCGAGCGCGTGCGGACCCTGGAGGTGCGCGGCGCGCGCGGCTCCCGGAAGATCGCGCTCCACGTCGTGCGCGGCGTGGACTACTCCCCCATGTACGTGTGGCTCGACGCGCGCGGGCAGCTCTTCGCGTTCCTCGAGGCCGCGACGCCGCCGTTCGGGGTCATCGCCGAGGGCTACCGCGACGAGGCCCCGCGGCTCGTCGAGGCGCGCAAGCAGGCCGAGGCCGCGGAGCTGGCGAAGCTCGCGGCGAAGGCCCGCCATCACCTCGAGGTCCCGCTCGCCATCCGCGACGTGCGCGTCTTCGACGCCGCGACGGGCGCGCTGGGCCCGGCGAGCACGGTGTACCTCTTCCGCGGCAAGGTGAGCGCGGTGTTTCCCGCGTCCGAGCCGGTCCCGGCGGATGCGGCCGTCGTGGACGGCGGCGGGAGGACGCTCCTGCCCGCCCTCGTCGACATGCACGGCCACGAGTCGCCGTGGAGCTCGGCGCTCCAGATCGCCGGCGGCGTGACGACCGTGCGCGACGTGGGGAGCTCGGAGCGCGAGATCCTGGAGCTGGAGGCGAACGCGGAGTCCGGCGCGTGGCTCGGGCCGCGCCTGTGGCGCGCGTGCTTCCTCGAGGGCGAGAGCCCGTTCGCGGCGCGCTGGACCGGCAACGTCGCCGCGTCGCTCGACGAGGCGCTCGCGTGGGTCGATCGCCACGCGCAGCGCGGGTGCCGCGGCTTGAAGCTCTACAACTCGATCCGTCCGGAGTGGATGGCGCCGATCGCCGAGCGCGCGCGGGCGCGCGGGCTGCGGGTGAGCGGGCACGTGCCGGCGTTCACGCGCGCCCGGAACGCCGTCGAGGCGGGGTACCAGGAGATCCACCACGTGAACCAGCTCCTCCTGAACTTCGTCATGAAGGACGGGGAGGACACGCGGACGCTCGCGCGCTTCACCGCCGTGGCCGAGCGCGCGAAGGACCTCGATCTCGACGGACCGGAGTTCCAGGGGTTCGTGGCCCTCCTGAAGGAGAAGGACGCGGCGCACGACCCGACGCTCGCGGCGTTCGAGGACATGTTCGTGCAGGCGCCCGGCGAGCTCTCACGTGTGTTCGGGCCGGTCGCCGACCACCTGCCGGCCGCCGTCCGCCGGTCGCTGCGCCAGACCGAGATGGAGGCGGACGCGCCGACGCGGGAGCGCTACCGCGCGTCGTTCCGCAAGGCCCTCGAGGCCATCGGCCGCCTCGACCGCGCCGGCGTGACGCTCGTGCCGGGCACCGACAGCACCGCGGGGTTCGCGCTGCACCACGAGTACGAGCTGTGGGTGCAGGCCGGCATCCCGCCCGCGCGCGTCCTCCAGCACGCGACGCTCGGGGCAGCGCGCGTGCTGGGCCTGGACCGGGAGATCGGCCGGGTCGCGCCGGGCTTCTCCGCGGACGTCATCCTCGTCGACGGCGATCCCACCCGCGACATCTCCGCCATCCGGCGAATCGCCATGGTGGTGAAGCGGGGGGAGGTGTTCTTCCCCGCGGAGATCTATCCTGTCCTCGGCGTGAAGCCGTTCGTGGAGGCGCCGGCGCTCCGGTTGCCGGCGCAGGGAACGAAGACGGCGGCGGTCGCGAGATAGCGCGCGAGCCCGGGCGCGGAAGGAGGCGGCGAGCCGATGGGGAAGGCGGCGAAGGTCCTCCTCGGTGCCGCGACGGCCTGGCCGATCGCCTACCTCGCGCTGTTCACGAGGACGCTCCTGGACGTCGTCCGGGCGGGGTTCGTGGCGCCGCCGGAGCTCGTCGAGGGACCCGCGCTCCGGCTGGCCGCGACGTTCGCCGTCCACCTCGCCACCCTCGTCCTCATCGTGCTGCTCGGCGGGTTCTACGCGCGCGACGCGGCGCGATCGCCGCGAGTCCCCGAGGACCGGCGGGTGCCGTGGCTGGTCGCGAACGTCGCGGGCGGCTTCCTCGCGCAGCTCCCGTACTGGTGGCTGTACGTGTGGCGCGACGCGGAGCCGCTCGCCACGACGGCGGTGCGCCCCGGGCCCTCCGTGCAGTGACCATCATGCGCGCGACGCTCCGCCCTGCCCTCTCCATCGCCGCGGTCGCGGCCGCCGCCTTCGGTGCGGTCGGCGCGCACGCCGCGGACTACCCGGCGCCGCTCGAGGGCGACGTCGTCCTGAAGGACTTCGCGTTCCGCTCCGGCGAGCGGCTGCCCGAGCTGCGCATCCATTACCGGACCGTCGGGACGCCGCGGCGCGACGCGGCCGGCGCGGTGACGAACGCGGTGCTCGTCCTGCACGGCACGACCGGCAGCGGCGCGCAGTTCGTCCGGCCGGAGTTCGCGGGCGAGCTCTTCGCCCCCGGGCAGCCGCTCGACGCCGCGCGGTACTACGTCATCCTGCCGGACGGCATCGGCCACGGGCGCTCCAGCAAGCCGAGCGACGGGCTCCGCGCCCGGTTCCCGCGCTAC
>DASSQM010000223.1:0-7843 GCA_035702465.1 Anaeromyxobacter sp.
GATCGGCCGGAGCGGCCGGAACGTCCGGACCGTGGCGGCGGGCGCGATCACCGCGGCTTCGGCGGGTTCGGCGATCGGAAGAAGGGCTACCAGGGACCGCGCCTGCCCGGCGACAAGGGCCCGTACGGCCGCCCGCAGGGCGAGAAGAAGGCGCTCACGCACAACCCGTTCGCCGCGCTCGCAGCGAAGCTGGAGGACGCGGGCGGGAAGCCCGCGGAGGGCGAGGCGAAGCCGGAGGAGGCCGCGGCCGCCGCTGCGCCACCAGACGTCGCGACGCCCACCGAGCCGGCGCCTCCTGCCGAGGCGGCCCCGCAGGCCGAGGCGCCTGCGGCGGAGTCGGCTGCGCCCGCAGAACCGAAGCCGGAAGGAGCGTAGAATCGCGGGCCGGACGGCCGGGACCGTCCGGTCTTCGCCATGATGCCCTTCGGCCGAACCGCCGCGATCTTCGACGTCGACGACTCGCTCCTCGACGGGAACGCGGGCACCATCTTCACCTGGTACCTCTACAGCGAGAAGCTGATGAAGCCGGAGATGCGCTCGCGCATCCCGCGCATCATCTACGAGTACGCGCGCCACCGGCTCACCGAGCAGGACATGGTGGAGGTGGGCTCCCGCTGCCAGCAGGGCCTGTACGCCGACGACCTCCGCGCGCACGCCCACGCCTGCTTCGAGCGGCACGTGCGCAAGCGGATCACCTCCGGGGCCGTGCGGCAGATCCGCAAGCACCTCCTCTCCGGCCACTTCGTCGTCATCGCCTCGGGGTCGCCCCAGTACATCGTCGACGAGGTCGGGGAGCACCTGCGCGTGCACGCCTCCATCGGAACGCGCACGCGCATCGTGGACGGGAAGGCGACCGACCAGATCGTCCCGCCGGTGGTGTTCAAGGAGGGGAAGCGCGCCGCGGTCGAGGCGGTCCTCGAGAAGCACGACCTCGACATCTCGCGGAGCTTCCTCTACTCGGACTCGATCGCCGACGTGCCGCTCTTCGAGGAGATCGGCAACCCGATCGTCGTGAACCCGAAGGCGCCGTTCCGCGAGCTCGCGCGCCGCCGAGGCTGGGAGATCGTGGAGTGGCGCGAGCGGAGCCGGCCCGGCGCCGAGCCCGACCTCGCCGACGAGTGGGGGAGCTGGGGCGGGTAGTGCCGGAGACGCTCCACATCGTCGAGCCCACGCTCTCGAACGAGGCGGGCCACTGCCACGCGCTCGTGGAGAGCCTGTGCCGCGCCGGCCCCGACCCGCGCGGCTTCCGCGTCTGGTGCGGGCGCGGCGCGTCGCTCCCCGCCCTCGAGGCGCTGGGCGTGCCGCTCGAGCGCCGGTTCCGGCGCCGCGTGCGGCGCTTCCAGGAGTGGGCGCTGCTCCGGCGCCTCCTGCGCGAGCCGGGGCGCATCCTCGTCTCGACCGCGGGGCGCACCGACATGATGCTCCTCGACTGGGCCGCGCGCGGGCGGATCGCGCCGCGCAAGGCCTTCGTCTACGTGCACTGGTTCCGGCCCACCCCGCGGAAGCTGGCGTTCCTGCGCCGGCTGGCGCGGCGGCAGCCGGAGCTCGTGGTGCTCGGCACGACGCCGACCGTGGTGGAGGCGTTCGAGGAGGCGGGGTTCGCGCGGCGCGCGGTGGTCCCCTACCCCGCGACCGCGACCGCGCCTTCGCGCGCGACGCCCGCCGGCGCCGGGGGTGCCGCGGGGTCGTTCCGGCACGTCCTCTTCGCGGGCGCGGCGCGCGAGGACAAGGGCTTCTCGCACGTGGTGGGGCTCGTCGAGCTGCTCGCGGGGCGGCAGGACCTGCCGGTCGTGCTCCAGACCGCCACGGATCCGAACGACAGGCACGACGAGCCGACGCGCGCCGCGCTCGCCCGCCTCGCGGCGGTGCGGCACCCCTCGCTCGCGCTCCGCCCCGAGACGCTCGACGCGCGCGCGTACGGCGCGCTCTTCGGCGGCGCCATCTGCCTGCAGCCCTACGATCCGCGGGCGTTCGCCGACCGGGTGAGCGGGGTCACGCTCGACGCGATGTCGGCGGGCGCGCCGGTGGTCACCATCCCCGGGAGCTGGATCGCGCGGGTGGTCGAGCGCTTCGGCGCCGGCGCGGTGGCGCCCTCCGCCGCGCCGGTCGACCTCCTCGCGGCGGTCGAGCGGGTGCGGGCGGACTACCCCTCGTACCGCGACGCCGCGCTCGCGGCGGGGCGGACGCTCCGGGGCGAGCACGACGCGCGCCGGCTCCTCGAGGTGATCTCCTCGTGAGCGGCCCCGCGCCCACGCGCCGGCCGATCTCCGCGGTGCTCATCGCGCGGAACGAGGAGCAGCGCATCGGCGCCTGCCTCGAGAGCCTCGCGTTCGCGGACGAGATCGTGGTGGTGGAGTCGGGGAGCACGGACCGCACCGTCGAGGTGGCGCGGCGCTTCACCGACCGGGTGGTGACCTTGCCCTGGCGCGGCTTCGGCCCGCAGAAGCAGGCGGCGGTCGCGCTCGCTTCGCACGACCTCGTCCTCAACGTCGACTGCGACGAGCGCGTCCCGCCGGCGCTCGCGCGGGAGATCGGCGCGCTCCAGTCCGCGCCGACGCTCGCCGCCGCGTACGCCATCCCTCGCCGGACGTTCATCGGCGAGAAGGAGATCCGCTTCTGCGGCTGGTCGCCGGACCGGATCGTACGGCTCTTCGACCGCACGCGCGCCGGGTTCACCGACGACCTCGTCCACGAGACCGTGGTCGCGCGCGGCGAGGTGGGCACCTGCCGCGAGGCGCTCCTGCACCACTCCTTCGGCGGCTTCGGCGACCTCCTCGCGAAGCTCGACCGCTACAGCGACCTCGCCGCGCGGCAGATGCACGAGCGGGGGAGGCGGCCGGGCGCCCTGGATGCGCTCCGGCCCGCGTTCGCGTTCTTCCGCACGTACGTCCTGCGGCTCGGCTTCCTCGACGGCTTCGAGGGGCTCGAGATCGCCGTCGCCGACGCGATGGGGACGTTCGCGAAGTACGCGAAGCTGCGGGAGCTGTGGCGGGCGGGGGCGCGGACGCGCACCCTGTAGTTCCTGCTTCACCCGGGTGAAGCGCGTCCTCTGCCCTCGGGGCGAGCAGACCAAGAGCATGATGCTCGCGCTCCAGCGGCTTTGCCGCGGGGTGTATCCTCCTCGTCGATGCGCTCCGGCTCAGACCTCTTCCGCCAGGTCGCCCGCGCGCGCGCCTTCGAGGACGCCCTGGGCGCGCTCTGGCGCGAGGGTCGCATCAGCGGCGAGATGCACCTCGGCACCGGCGAGGAGGGGGTCGCCGCGGGCATCGTCGCGTGCCTTCGCGAGGGCGACGCCGTCGCGCTCGACCACCGACCGACGCCCGTCCTGACCGCGCTCGGCGTCGATCTCGTCGCCATGCTCCGCGAGATGCTCGGGCGGGAGGACGGCCTCCACCGCGGCCGCGCCGGCCACATGCACCTCATGTCGCGCGCGCACCTCGCCGCGTCGTCGGGGATCGTCGGATCGTCCGCTCCCCTCGGCGCCGGGTTCGCGCTCGCCGCCCGCACGCTGCGGCCCGGGGCCGTGGCGGTCGCGTTCTTCGGCGACGGCGCCGCGAACCAGGGGATGCTGCTCGAGACGCTGAACCTCGCCGCCGCCTGGTCGCTCCCGCTGCTGCTCGTCTGCAAGGACAACGGCTGGGCCATCACCACGCGGACGGAGAACGTCACCGGCGGCGACCTCGTCGCACGCGCGGCGGCGTTCGGCCTCGAGACCGCGGACGTGGACGGCGCAGACGCGGGCGCGGTCCGCGACGCAGCAGGCGCGGCGATCGACCGGGCCCGCCGCGGGAAGTCGCCCACCTTCCTGCGCGCGCAGGTCTCCCGCCTCGACGGCCACTTCCTCGGGGATCCCCTCGTCCGCACCGCGCGCGCCCCGGCCACCGAGGGCCGGGGCCTGCTCGCGGCCGTGACCGCGGCGAGCCTCGCCCGCGGCGGCGCCGGCCTCGGGGCGCGCGGCCGGAGCGTGCTCGGCCTCATGGACCTCCTCCGCCGTGCGCGCCGCGAGGATCGGGACACGGCGCGCGACCCGCTCGAGCGAGCGCGTCGCGCCATGGCGCCCGCGGAGGCGGCGCGCATCGAGGACGAGGCGCTCGCCGAGGTCGCCCGCGCGGTCGATGCGGCGGGGGAGAGCGGATGGCGCGCATGACGTTCGCGGGGGCGATCGACGCGGCCGTCGCCGAGGCGATGGCGCGCGATCCGCGCGTCGTGGTGCTCGGCGAGGACGTGCACTCGCTCCGCGCCCCCCTCTTCGCGAGGTTCGGCGCCGGGCGCGTCCTCGCGGCGCCCATCAGCGAGGCGGCGTTCATGGGCGCCGCGGTCGGGGCGGCGATGGCCGGCCTCCGCCCAGTCGCCGAGCTCATGCTCGTGGACTTCGTCGGCGTGTGCCTCGACGCCCTCCTCAACCAGGCGGCGAAGGTCGAGGCGTTCACGGCCGGCGCGTGGAAGGTCCCGCTCGTCGTGCGGACGACGTGCGGTGGAGGGTACGGGGACGGCGGGCAGCACGAGCAGGCGCTGTGGGGGCTGCTCGCGGGGATCCCCGGGCTCTCCGTGGTCGTGCCCTCGACGCCGGCCGACGCCCACGGCCTCATGGTGTCCGCGCTCCGCCACGAGGGGCCGGTGATCTTCCTCGAGCACAAGCTCCTCTCCGGGCAGTGGCTGGAGTTCATGGGCCGCGGCGGCCGCGAGACGGTGTCGTTCGACGTCCCGCGGGAGGGCGCCGAGGGAGAGGTGACCGCCGGCGCCGAGGTCGCCATCGGCACCGCGGCGCTCCGCCGGAGCGGGGACGATCTCACCATCGCGTCGCTCGCGGTCGGCGTCCACCGCGCGCTGGCGGCGGCGGAGCGGCTCGCGACGGAGGGCCTGCGGTGCGACGTGCTCGACCTGCGCACCGTCCGGCCCATGGATCGCGACGCGATCGTCGCCTCCGTGCGACGCACGCGCCGGCTCCTCGTCGTCGACGAGGACTACCGGGAGTTCGGCCTCTCCGGCGAGCTGGCGGCGGTGGTCCTCGAGGCGGGCCTCGCGCCGGCGTTCGGCCGGGTCTGCGTGGACGACACGATCCCGTACGCCCGGCACCTCGAGGATGAGGCGCTGCCGAGCGTCGAGCGGATCGCCGCGGCGGCCCGGCGGCTCGCGGAGGCGCCGCACGGCGCTTCTCCTCCGCCTTCGGGGTACCCCACCGCCACGTCTTGAGCGCGTGCCACCCCTCGTGCGCTGCTGCAGCTTCCAGCGACCGGAGGACGACCATGCACGCGGCCCGCGCTCTGTGGTGGATCGGGGTCTCCGCATCCGTCTCTTGCGCGGCGGCGCCGCCGCGCCCGTCCGTTCGCGAGACCGCCTCGGCGGACCCCGTCCAGCTCGCGTACGCAGACATCGGGGCCGGCAGTCCAATCCTCTTCGTGCACGGCGCATACGGCGACCTTCGCACGTTCCGACGCGCGCTCCCGATCCTCGCATCCACGCGGCGCGTGATCGTCCCCAGCCTGCGTTACCACTGGCCCAACCCCTGGCCGGGCGACGAGGAGGCCTACCGCGGCTACACGGTGGAGAATCACGCGCGCGACCTGGCGGGCTTGATCGAGCGCCTCGGCGTCGGGTCGGTGGACCTGGTCGCCCACTCCTACGGCGGAAACGTGGCAGTGCTCCTGGCCCTCTCGCGCCCGGACCTGGTTCGACGCCTCGTTCTGCTGGAGCCCGCGGTGGGCTGGATGCTTCGCGAGGTTCCCGGGGGCGACGCGATCCTCGCGAAGGGTCTGTACGCCGGAGATCGGCGCGAACGGCTCATCTCGCGAGCGCGCGCAGGCGAAGAGCCGGCGTCGCTGATGCGCAGCCTCATCGACGGAAGCCGGCCGGGGACGTTCGACGCGTTGCCCGCCGACGACCGCACGTCTCTCGTCGAGAACGCGAAGCTGATCGGCCCCTATGCGGCGCGACCCGCGTTCGATACCCCCTTCACGTGCGAGGCCGCTCGCCGCATCCGCCAACCCACGCTCCTCGTGCACGGCGAGAAGACCGCGGAGTCGTTCCGCGAGATCGTGGCGCGGTTCGCGTCTTGTGCACCCGGGGCGCGCACGAGCGTCCTGCCGGGATCGACGCACTCGATGCAGAGCGATGCGCCCGAGGACATGGCGCGAATTGTCGTGGAGTTTCTTGGCGGATGATTCGACGGTGGAATCGGCGGGTGGCGCGGCAGCGAGCCGCGCGGTCACCCGATCCGGAACAGGCGCTTCACGTTCTCCGTCGTCGTCCGCGCCACCTCGTCCAGCGTCGTCCCCCGGACCTCCGCCACCTTCTTCGCGGTCTCGACGACGAACGCCGGCTCGTTCCGCTTCCCGCGGTGCGGCACCGGCGCGAGGAACGGGCAGTCCGTCTCGACGAGGAGCCGGTCCGGCGGGACGATCTTCACGGCGTCGCGGATCGCCTCGGCGGCCTTGAACGTGACGACGCCGGCCACGGAGACGAAGAGGCCGAGGTCGAGGTACGCGCGCGCGGCCTTCGCGTCGCCGGTGAAGCAGTGGATGACGCCGCCGGCGGACGGGACGCCCTCCGCGCGGAGGATGCGCAGGCACGTGTCGTCCGCCTCGCGCACGTGGATCACCACGGGCTTCCCGCAGTTCCGCGCGATGCCGAGCGAGCGCCGGAACGAGGCCTCCTGCGTCGGGCGCGGCGAGTGGTCGTAGTGGAAGTCGAGGCCGGTCTCACCGACGCCGACGATGCGCGGGTCGCACGAGAGGTCCTCGAGCTTGCGCCAGTCGTTCTCCGGCACCTGCGCGCACTCGTGCGGGTGGACGCCGACGGTCGCGCTGAAGAAGTCCGGCTGCCACACGGCGAGGTCGAGCGCGTTCCCGAAGCTGCCCGGCGCGCGCCACAGGCCGATGCAGACGACCCGCTCCAGGCCGGCGGCGCGGGCGCGGGAGATCACGCCGTCGAGGTCGGAGGAGTAGTCCTCGGAGTCGAGGTGGGCGTGGGAGTCGATCAGGCCCATCGACGTTCTCCTCGACCGCGAACCCAGCCCACGACCGCGAAACCGACGCCGACCGCGACCTCGACCGCGACCCCGACCACGACCGCGACCGCGACCCCGACCGCGACCACGACCGCGACCCCGGCCGCAGTCGTTACTTCACCCGCGTGCCCGGCGCGATCGACTCCCCGACCGTGACCACCTGCAAGTTCGGCGACTCCCCCGCCGCGAGCAGCATCCCGTGCGACGTGATCCCCCGCAGCGGCCTCGGGGCCAGGTTCGCCACCACCACGATCCGCTTCCCCACGAGGGCCTGAGGGTCCGGGTAGGCCTGCGCGATGCCGGCGACGATGGTTCGCGGGGCCGGGTCGCCGGCGTCGACGGTGAGCTTCACGAGCTTGTCCGCGCCCTCGACGCGCTCGGCGGTTTTGACGACGGCGACGCGCAGCTCGAGCTTCGCGAAGTCGTCGTACTGGATGACGCCGGGCGGCTGCGGCGGCGCCGCCTTTGTGCTCGCCTTCGTGGCGGTCTCGGCGGGGCTCGCCGCCTTCGAGACCTTCGCCTCCTTGTGGCCGCCCTCCGGCACGATGAGCTTCTCGACCTGCTTCGGGTCCAGGCGCGCGATCTGCGGCGGCTTGCCCTTCGCCTCGACGGACGGACCGTCGAACGGGTCGAAGCCCTTCTCCCAGACTGGGGGCCGCGACTGCCCGAACGCGGCGACGAGCCCGTCGCAGAAGGCGGGGAGCACGGGCCACAGCAGCGTCGCGACGCCGCGCAGCGCCTTCGCGACCGAGAAGAGCAGCGCGCGGCTCTGCGAGGACCCGGGGTCTTCCCACGGCTTCGCCGCCTGGAGCGCCTTGTTGCACCGGTCCGCGACCT
>DASSQM010000224.1:0-2612 GCA_035702465.1 Anaeromyxobacter sp.
GACGGGTCCGCCGATGGGGTGGTTCGTGATGACGAGCTTCCCCCCGTGGCTGTTGCCGATGGTCGCCGTGAGGACGTTGTCGCCGTCCTTCAGCCCCGTCAGGAGCCCGAGCACGCGGCCGCCCGCGGTCGGGCGAGGGGCGAACGCGTCGCTCACGTCCTGTCCGTTCAGCTTCACCCGCAGCGAGTGCGGCACCGCAGGCATGGGCATGACGAGCTCGACGAGCGCGTCGCCGCCGCTGATGAGGTCGGCGCGGTTCGACAGCGTCTTGATCTCGATGGGCCCGCTCGCGCCGCGGGGCGGCTGTGGGGCCGAGGGGGTCGCCGCCGGGCTCCCCGGGGCCGCAGCCGTGGAGGACGCCGTCGACGAGCCCGTCGAGCCACCGCAGGCAGCCAAGGCGAGGGCGGTCGAGAGCGCGACCGCCGAGACGACGATCCCCGGGTGCCGACGAACGAGTCCGTGCATCGAAGTCCTCCGATGTTGGCGTGTGCTCCGGGTGCCGGCCCGCTGACGGAAAGCTGGACGTCGGCCTGGCTGGGCCCCCGGATTGCGCAAACTGTCGGACAATATCCGACACGGGGACAATGACCTTTCCGGGACGCGTACGGGTCGTGCGTGTCACCGGAAGCGCCCGGGCGGCGCCGACCGAGGATGCACCGGCGACGGAGCGCGCCCGCCCGGGCCGGGGCGTGCGAGCGCCGGGCCCGCTATGTGGCCGCGCGGACCGCGCCTACGGCGCCGGCAGAGAGGAGGAACCCATGACCGTCCACCACGCAGCGGCTTTCGCCGCCGCGCTCCTCCTCGGAGCGGCCATCGCCCGCGCCGAGGACCTCGCCGTCCTCGCGGCGGGCGCGACGGAATCCACGCTGCGCGACGTCATCCCCGCGTTCGAGAAGGAGAGCGGCCACCGCGTGACCGTCGCGTTCGGCGCGGTCGGGAAGCTTCGCGACCGCGTCGAGGCCGGCGAGAAACCGGACGTCGTCATCGTCACGCCCGTCATCGTCGAGCAGCTCGAGGCGAAGGGGCGCGTGCGGGCCGGCTCGCGCGCGGATCTCGGCGAGGTGGGCGGCGGGATCGCGGTCCGAGCCGGCGCGCCCAGGCCGGCGGTGGGGACGCCGGACGAGCTGAAGAAGGCGCTCCTCCAGGCGGCGGAGGTGTACTACGCGGACCCCGCCATCGCGACCGCCGGCCAGCACCTCATGAAGGTGGTGGACCGCCTCGGCATCGGGGACGAGGTGCGGAAGAAGGGGCACGTCTTCCCGGGCGGGCGCGAGGCGATGCAGGCGATGGCCCGTTCGAAGGCGAACGCCATCGGGCTCACGCAGGCGAGCGAGATCCTCTCGGTGCCGGAGGTCGTGCTCGTGGGTCCGTACCCGGGCGACCTCCAGAACAAGACCACGTACTCCGGGATCGTCTTCTCCGGCGCCGCGCACCCGGAGGCCGCGACGGCGTTCCTGGGCTTCCTCGGGGGCCCCGTCGCGCGCGCCCGGTTCGCGAAGGCCGGCTTCGAGCCGCCGGCCTCGTCGCGCCCGGGACCGCCCGCCCGATGAGCGCGCCCGCGCACGTCGTCGTCGACCGGGTCCGGCACGTGTACAGGCCTGCGCGCGGGCGCGAGGTGGTCGCGCTCGACGACGTGTCCCTGGAGGTGCGCGAGCGCGAGTTCGTCGCGCTGCTCGGCCCCTCGGGCTGCGGAAAGTCCACGCTGCTCCACCTCGTGGGCGGGTTCCTGCCGACCGAGGGCGGCTCCATCCGCGTCGGCGGGCGGCCGGTCACCGCGCCGGGCCCGGACCGCGGCGTCGTCTTCCAGCACTTCGCCCTCTTCCCGTGGAAGACGGTCCGCGCGAACGTGCTCTACGGCCTCGAGAAGGCGGGCCTGCCGCGCGCGGAGCGGGACCGCCGGGCGCGCGCGTTCCTCGACCTCGTCGGGCTCGCCGGGTTCGAGGACAGCTACCCGTCCCAGCTCTCCGGCGGCATGCAGCAGCGCGCCGCGCTCGCGCGGACGCTCGCCATCGACCCGGAGATCCTGCTCATGGACGAGCCGTTCGGCGCGCTCGACGCGCAGACGCGCGGCCTCATGCAGGCGGAGCTCCTCGGCATCTGGCGCCGGTCCCGGAAGACCGTGCTCTTCGTCACGCACGACGTGCAGGAGGCGGTCTACCTCGCCCAGCGCGTCGTGGTGATGTCGGCGCGCCCCGGGCGCGTGAAGGCGGTCGTGGAGGTCGACTTCGACCGCAGCGACGCGCACCTCTTCCGCTCGCGCGAGTTCATCGAGAAGGTCGACCTCGTGTGGTCCCTCGTCCGGGACGAGGCGGTGAAGGCGGAGCGCCGGGCCGCGCCATGAGGAGCGCCGTCGTCCGCGCGTCGCCGCTCCTCCTCCTCGCCATCGCCTGGGAGGCCGCCGCGCGTTCCGGCGTCGCGCCCGGCCTCGCGCTCCCCCCGCTCAGCGAGGTCGCCGCCGCGTGGGGCCGGCTCCTGCGCGGCGGCGATCTGTGGGCGAACGGCGCGGCGTCGCTCGCGCGGCTCGCCGCCGGGCTCGGGCTCGCGATCCTCCTGGGCGCGCCGCTCGGCGTCCTCATGGCGTGGTGGCGGCCGCTGCGCATCCTCGTGAAGCC
>DASSQM010000225.1:0-3463 GCA_035702465.1 Anaeromyxobacter sp.
ACCGTGAACGGGCCGCCCACGAAGCCGATGAGTGGGACGCGGCCGGCGAGCGCCGCGCGGATGGCGCGCACGCCGCCGAGCACGTACGGCAGGTCCTTCTCCGGGTCGGGGACCTTCAGCGCGTCGACGTCCGCGCGCGTCCGCACCGGGTTCCCGATCTTCGGGCCGCCGTCGCCCTTGCCCTTCTCGCCCTTCTCGAACGAGAGGTCGAGCCCCATCGCCGGGAGGTGGACGAGGATGTCCGAGAAGAGGATGGCGGCGTCGAAGCCGAACTCGTCGATGGGAGCGACGGTGACCTTCGCGATGAGCTCCGGCGAGCGGCAGAGCTCGAGGAAGCCGACCTTCTCGCGCACGGCGCGGTACGACGGCTGGTAGCGGCCAGCCTGGCGCATCATCCAGACGGGGAGGCGGTCGACGGGCTGCCGGCGGCAGGCGGAGAGGAAGCGGTGGGTCATGAGGGGGAGGCATCTTAGTCCAGGTCGAGCGGCGGCGGCGACCCCGACTGCGATCCCGACCGCGACCGCGACCGCGACCGCGACCGCGACCGCGACGTCGACCCCGACCGCGAGCGGGGGCGCTATGATCCGCGCCCCCGCCTCCGGAGGTCATCGATGCGCGCCGTCGGCAAGATCCTCCTCCTCGCCTTCCTCGCCGCGATCGCCTACCTCGCCCTCTGGCCGGTGCCCATCGAGCCCGTCGCCTGGAACGCGCCGCCGGCGCCGAAGCTGGCGCAGGACGACCGACTGCGCGGCATCGAGCGGCTCCTCGCGGGCGTCGCCCTCGGGCCCGAGGCGATCGCGATCGACGGGCGGGGGCGGCCGTGCACCGGGACGCGCACGGGGCGGATCCTCTGCCTCGAGCCCGCGACCGGCGGGTTCCAGGAGCTCGCGGCCACGGGAGGCCGGCCGCTCGGCCTCGCGTTCGATCGCAACACGGGCGTCCTGTACGTCTGCGACGCGCGGAAGGGGCTCCTCGCGGTGTCGCCGGGCGGCAAGGTCGAGACGCTCGCGACGGGGCACGGCGGCGTGCCGTTCGGGCTCATCGACGACGTGGACGTCGGGCCGGACGGCACCGTCTACTTCAGCGACGCCTCCTCGCGCTTCGGCATCGACCGGACGCGCGAGGACGTCCTCGAGCACGGCGGCCGCGGCAGGCTCCTCGCGTACCACCCCGCGACGCGCACGACGGAGCTGCTCCTCGCCGGCCTGCAGTTCGCGAACGGCGTCGCCGTCGCGGGCGACGGCCAGTCCGTCCTCGTGAACGAGACCGGGGCGTACCGCGTGACGCGCTACTGGCTCGCGGGGCCGCGCCGCGGCTCGGCCGAGCCGTTCGTGGAGAACCTCCCCGGGCTGCCGGACAACCTGACCTGGTCGCCGGCCCGCCGCGCGTTCTGGGTGGCGCTGTTCTCGCCGCGCGTGCCGGCGCTCGACGCGCTCGCGGGCCATCCGTTCCTGCGGAAGGTGGTCCTGCGCCTCCCGCGCGCCGTGCAGCCCGAGCCGGCGCCGCACGCGCTCGCCGTCGCGGTGGACGAGGGCGGGAGGATCGTCGAGACGCTCCACGACGGATCGGCCGGGGCGTTCGCACCGATCACGAGCGTGAGGGAGCACGAGGGGGTGCTGTGGCTGGGGAGCCTGGAGAGGGATGCGATGGGGAGGATCGCGGCGCCGGCGATTTCCGTCGCGCCGAGCACGACCGCGACCTCGACCGCGACCGCGACCCCGACCGCGACCCCGACCCCGACCTCGACCTCGACCTCGACCGCGACCCCGACCCCGACCCCGACCCCGACCTCGACCTCGCCCTCGCCCCCGAGACAGCGCTGACCGTCAGCGCCGCATCTGCGCGGCGAAGACGAGCGCCGCGAACCCGAGCATCCCGACCGCCCAGCCGACGAGGACGAGGCCGGCCGCGATGGCCTTGCCGCCGACCACCGTCCGACCCTGGATGACCGCGGTCCGCCGGCGCACGGCGAGGACGCCCCGGGCGCCCACGAACAACGCCGGCACGGCGAGCAGCGCGCACGCGAGGAGGAGGAGCGCCCGCGCGACCATCAGCGCGGCTCCGCGGCGGCGAGGAGCTTCGCGGCGGCCGCGGCGGCGGTCACCCCCGCGGCGCGCACGCGCTTGCGCCGGCCGCTCTCTCCCGCGAGGAGCGCCAGGTCCGCGCGCCTGAGGCCGAGCGCGCCGGCGAGGAACGCGAGCAGCGCCGTGTTCGCCTCGCCGTCGACGGGCGGCGCGGCGAGCTGGATCTTGAGCCGGCCGTCGTGCTCGCCGACGACGCGCGTCCGGGACGCGCGCGGCTGCACGAGCAGCTCGAGCACGGCGCCGCCCGATCCGTCCCGCGCCCACGCAGGCGTCGCGCTCATGGCGCGCTCACCCCGATGAGGACCACCTTCGCCCTGTCCGCCTTCTCGATCATCTGCGGAAGGTCCATGACGAGCGTCGCACCGGCCTCGATGGCGAGGACCCGGCCGCCCGCCTCGCGCAGCACGTCGATCGTGTCCGGGCCGACCGCGGGGAGGTCGAAGCGCCGGTCCTGGCCGGGCTTCACCGCCTTCGCGACCACGAAGCCGCCGGCCCGCGCCAGCTCGCCGCCGCGCCGGATGCACGCGTCGGTGCCCTCGAGCGCCTCCACGGCGAGGGCGACGCGATCCTTCACCACGACCGTCTGGCCGAGGTCGAGCCGCCCGAGCCCGCGCGCGAGCTCGAGCCCGTAGCGGGCGTCGGAGAGTTCTTCGTCGGTCGGCCGGTGCTTGCCGAGGACGCCCTCGGGGGCGAGGCGGTCCGCGAGGAATGGCGTCGGGTCGACGATGGGGACGCCCTCCTCCTCGAGGAAGCGCGCGAACGCGCGGAGGAGGTTGTCGTCGGAGCGGATGGCGACGCGCGCGAGCACGCGGAGGCCCGTCGCGTCGAGCATGGCGTCCGCGAAGAAGCGCTTCTTGGTGATGGCCCCGAGCATCACGGTCTGCGCGGCGCCGCCCTGGCGCAGGGCCTCGAGGACGTGGCCGATCTGGCCGAGCTTCACCCAGGTGAGCGCGTCCACGAGCCCGGCCAGCGAGGGGTCGGTCTCGTTGCGGTGCGCGACCGCGACCACGCGGTGCCCGGCCCGCCGCGCGCTCTCCGCGAAGAGGAGCGGGAACCGCCCGCCGCCCGCGATGAGGCCGATGGTGGGCAGCGGCGCCTCCTCAGCGCGTGATGCCGCGCTGCGATGCCTTCACGAAGCGGACGAGGTGCGCGATCTCGGGGAACGACCCGAGCTCCTGCTCGAGCTGGGCGACCGCCTCGGCGAGCCCGAGGTTCGAGCGGAACAGGATCTTGTAGGCCTGCTTCACGCGGCCGATCTGCTCCTCGGTCATGCCGGCGCGCTGGAGGCCGACGACGTTCAGCCCCGCGAGCTCCGCCCGCCCGCCCGCCACCATGCAGTAGGGCGGGACGTCCATCGCGACGCCGGTGAGCCCCGAGAC
>DASSQM010000226.1:0-4526 GCA_035702465.1 Anaeromyxobacter sp.
ACCGTGACCGTGCAGGGCGCGTCCGCCGCGACCTTGCTCGACACCGTGCCGAGGAGCCGCAGGAGCTGGAGCGGCTCGGGCGCGGCGTCCGGCGACACGCGCGTCGACACCGTCCCGAGCATGCCGCCGAGCGGGACGTCGCGCGGCGGCGAGCCGATCACGATGTGATCGACCTGGTTCATGCGCGCGTACCTCACGATGGCGTCCGCCGCGTCGCCCGACTCGAGCACGTGGAACGAGATGTGGCCGGGGCCGAGGCCGAGCGGCTCCGCCCAGCTGCGCAGCAGCACGAGGTGCTTGATGCGCTGGCTCGTGGCCGCCTCCTCCTCCGTCGAGCCGCCGAGCTCGGGGGCCGGCTTGATGACCGTGATGCAGGCGAGGCGCTGGGCGTCGCCGCCCGCGCGCATGCGCCGGACCGTCTCGCGCAGCGCCTCGAGCTGCGGCTCGTCCGCGTGCTGCGTCGCGATGGCGACGAGGACGATCGACGGGCCCGCGAGGCGCGCCGTCGGGGCGGGCCCCTCGCCGGGCTCGACGCCGATGGCCTTGAGCCAGCGGCGGAGCACCGCGAGCGGCCCGTCGCGGCGCCTGCGGCGGCCGCGCGCCGTCACCGCGAGGTGCTCCGGGTTCGACAGGTCGAACGCCGCCTGCGCCGCGGACGGGTAGCGGCCCGAGGGCTCCGGGTCGAGGCAGCGCAGGATCACCTCCTGGAGCCACTCGGGGAGGGAGGGCGCGATCGCGCGCGGCGGGACGGGGTCGCGCCAGAGCCGCCGCCGCAGCGCGGAGCGCGACGAGGAGTCGCCGAACGGCAGCTCGCCCGTGGAGAGCTCGTACAGGATGGCGCCGAGCGCGAACACGTCCGAGCGCGGCTCCCAGCGGATCCCCATCACCTGCTCCGGCGAGACGTAGGGCGCCGAGCCGATGGGGCTCCGGATCTCCTCCGCCAGGAGGTCCGGATAGTGCGCGTGGTGCGCGAGCCCGAAGTCGATGAGCACCGCCTCGCCCGACGGCCGGACGATGACGTTCGAGGGCTTCAGGTCGAGGTGGATCGCCTCCTGGAGGTGGAGCCCGTGCAGCGCGGTCGCGACCGCCGCGCCGAGGCGCGCCACCTCGTCGGGCGGCAGCGGCGCGCGGTCCACCCACTCCGAGAGCGGCCGCCCATCCACGCGCTCCATGACGAGGTACGGGCGGCGCGCGAGGTCGCCCGCCGCGACGAGGCGCGGGACGCAGGCGCCCTTCACGGCGCCGAGCACCGTCTGCTCGACCTCGAACGCGACGACGCTCTCGGCGGGCTCGCCGGGGCCGAGGCGCGGCACCTTCATGATCGACGGGAACGGGGGCGCCGCCGGGCCGCCCTCCACCGGGTAGATGATGGCCATCCCGCCGACGTGGAGGTGCGGGCCGATGCGGAAGCCGTCCAGCTCCGTGCCGGGGTCGAGGAGCGCGGCCACGCGTCACTCCCCGCGCTCGAGCCGCCGCGCGAGGGTCTCGGGGAGGCCGGCCCGGCGCACCTTCTCGGCGGCGGCCCGGTTGTCGTAGGGCACGCGCTGGAACGTGAGCGTCGTCCGTGCGGTGTCGAGCATCGCGTAGCAGGCGGCGGTGTTCCCGTCGCGCGGCTGGCCCGCGGAGCCCACCACGGCGAGCCACGGGCGCCTCGGCGGCACCGGGATCGCCACCCCCGGCACCGGGCGGAACGGGACCGGCCGCGCCGCCGCGCCCCGAGTGTACAGCACGGGCTCGTGCACGTGCCCACAGAACACCCACGGATCGGGCGAGGCCGCCTCGAAGGCGCGCTCGGCCCGCAGCGGATCCGTCACGTACACCCAGGCGCCGGGCGCCTCCGGGCTGGCGTGGACGAGGAAGAGGCCGTCCTCGCGCACGACGAGCGGGAGGCCCGCGAGGAAGGCGCGCTGCCCGTCCGTGAGCCGCTCGCGCGTCCACGCGATGACCCTCGCCGCAGCGTGGTGCATGAGGTCGGCGTCGCCGGAGGCCGCCGCGTGGTCGTGGTTCCCGCGCACCGCGAGCGCGCCGGCGTCGACGAGCGCGGCCACCGCGTCCACCACCGGACCGGGGTCCGCGCCGTAGCCGACGACGTCGCCGAGCACGGCGAAGCGCTCGGCCCCCCGCTCGCGTGCGTGCGCGAGGCACGCCTCGAGCGCCTCGAGGTTCGCGTGGACGTCGGCGAGCAGCGCCAGCTTCATCGTCGCGGCCCCGGCGCGCACGCGGCGGCGAACCGCAGGCTGCGACAGCGGATCGCGCCCGTGCGCGGCGCCGGGGAGCGGCGAAGAGTACACGCAGTCGGTCCGAACGCCAAACGTGCGCCGCCGCCGCAATCGGTGCGCGCACCTTTTGCCGCACGGCATTTCGTCGACTGGACGTGCCCGCATTGGCCTGACATACGTCACTTCATTGCGCAAATAGATTCGCGTGATGCTGGCCAATGCGCAAATCAATCTGCTATACGCTCTGCTCCGCTCCCGGCTGATGGAGGAACACATGGCGAACGTGGCGACGAAGCCCCAGCAAGCGCCGCAGAAGTCGGCGCACGAGATCGTCGAGTCCGAGGCGTTCAAGCGCCTCGTCGCGCTCCGGTGGAAGGTGAGCCTCGTGCTGCTCACCCTCCTCTTCGTCGGTTACTACGGCTTCATCCTGCTCGTGGCGACGCAGAAGGCGTTCGTGTCGACGAAGATCGGCGAGGTCACCACCCTCGCCATCCCGCTCGGCCTCGCCGCGATCGTCATCGCCTGGATCCTCACGGCGTTCTACGTCGCCTGGGCGAACAAGTCGTACGACCCCGAGGTCGAGCGCCTCAAGGGCGAGCTCGAGCACTAGCCCCCGCCTTCGCCTCCAGGAGACCCGTCCATGCTCTCGATCAGCGCACTCACGCAGTCCCTGCTCACCCAGGCCGCGCCCGCCGCGGCCCCCATGGAGACGACGCTCGGCAGGCCGACCATCGCCTCCATCGGCTTCTTCTTCGGCATCGTGGCGGTGACGCTCGTCATCACCTACTTCGCCGCCAAGAAGACGAAGACGTCCTCGGAGTTCTACGCCGCGGGCCGCAGCGTCTCCGCGCTGCAGAACGGCTTCGCCCTCGCCGGCGACTACATGTCCGCCGCCTCCTTCCTCGGCATCTCCGGCATGGTCGCGCTGAAGGGCTACGACGGCATGATCTACGCCACGGGCTGGCTCGTGGGCTGGCCGGCGCTCATGTTCCTCGTGGCCGAGCCGCTCCGGAACCTCGGCAAGTTCACCTTCGCCGACGTCGTCGCCTTCCGCCTGCGCCAGCGGCCGGTGCGCATCGCGGCGGCCATCGGCGGCATCCTGACGGTGCTCTTCTACACCATCGCCCAGATGGTCGGCTCCGGCGCCCTCATCCAGCTCATGTTCGGCCTCAAGTACGAGTACGCCGAGATCATCGTCGGCGCGGTGATGCTCGCCTACGTGCTCTTCGGCGGCATGCTCGCCACGACCTGGGTGCAGATCATCAAGGCCGTCCTGCTCCTCTGCGGCGTGACGTTCCTCACCGTGCTCGTGATGAACCGGTTCGGCTGGAGCCCGACGAACCTCTACTCCCAGGTGGTCGCCCAGCACGGCGAGGTCGCGCTCCAGCCGGGCGGCATCGTCTCGAGCCCGATCGAGGCGGTCTCCCTCGGCCTCGCGCTCATGTTCGGCCTCCTCGGCCTGCCGCACATCCTGATGCGCTTCTACACGGTGCCGGACGCCAAGGCCGCCCGGAAGTCGGTGCTCTACGCGACCGGCCTCATCGGCTACTTCTACGTGATCATCCCCATCGTCGGCTTCGGCGCCTCGGTGCTCGTCGGCCGCGGGTTCATCACCAAGATGGACAAGGGCGGCAACATGGCCGCGCCGCTCCTCGCCGAGCTGCTCGGCGGCACGCCGTTCCTCGGCTTCATCGCGGCGGTGGCGTTCGCGACGATCCTCGCGGTGGTGGCGGGCCTCACGCTCGCCGGCGCCTCGGCGTACTCGCACGACATCTACGTCTCGGTCATCAAGCGCGGCAGCGCCACCGAGGAGGAGCAGGTGAAGGCGGCGAAGATCGCGACCGTGATCTTCGGCGTCCTCGCCGTGGGCCTCGGCATCCTCTTCAAGGGCCAGAACGTCGCGTTCATGGTGGGCCTCGCCTTCGCCATCGCGGCGTCGGCGAACTTCCCGGCGCTCCTCATGTCGATCGTTTGGAAGCGGTTCACCACGCAGGGCGCGGTGTGGTCGATCCTGGTGGGCGCCTTCACCTCGTGCACCATGATCCTCCTCTCCCCGACGGTCTGGGGCGAGGTGCTGAAGCACGTCGACGCGGCGGGCAAGCCCTACGGCATCATCCCGATCAAGAACCCGGCGATCTTCTCGATGACCGCGGCGTTCGTGGTCGGCATCGTGGTCTCGCTGCTCTCGTCCGAGAAGGAGGCCCAGGTCAAGTTCGAGGGCGAGAAGCTCCGCACCTATCTCGGCGTCGGCGCCGAGTAGCTTCCACGCGGAGGGGTCGCGGCGGGGCGGGCCGGAGGGGGCCCGCC
>DASSQM010000227.1:0-3702 GCA_035702465.1 Anaeromyxobacter sp.
CGTGGAGCGTGAGCGGGACGCCCTCGCGCGCGAGCAGCTCGGCGGCCTCGGCGCGCCGCGCCTCCACGAACGCCGGATTCCCCGACGGGAACGCGGCGATGACGTGCGGGCTCGCCGCCACGTCGCTGAAGCCGAGATCGACGAGCAGCCGCGCCGCCGCGACCGTCTCCTCCGGCGTCTCGCAGCCGTCGTCGAGGCCCCAGAGCAGGTGGTTGTGGAGGTCGACGAGGCCCATGCCGGCCCGCGGCTCATAGCACGCGGCGGGTCAGCGCGGGAAGAACGGGGCGAGCGAAGGGGAGCCGGATGAGGCTGCCCCGGAGCGAGCGGGGGGAACGGGGGGGCGCGAGGGGCGGAGCCCCGAGTGTCCCCCCGCTCAAACCGGATGCCGAGGAGGCTCGCCCCTGGCCACGCGCAGCACGTCCTCCAGCACGAGCCTCGCCATGGCGGCGCGGGTCTCGCGCGTGCCAGAGCCGAGGTGCGGCGTGAGGACGACGTTGTCGAGCCCGAGGTAGGCGGCGGGGACGCGCGGCTCGTCCCGGAACACGTCGAGCCCGGCGCCGCCGATGCGCCCGGACGCGAGCGCCTCCGCGAGCGCCGCGTCGTCGACGACCGCGCCGCGGGCGGTGTTCACCACGATCGCGCCCTGCTTCATGCGCGCGATGCGCTCCCGCGACAGCAGGCTCTCCGTGTCCTTCGTGAGCGGCGTGTGGAGCGACACGAAGTCGCTCTCGGCGAGCAGCGCCTCGAGCGGCACGCGCCGCGCCCCGGGGAACGCCACCTCGCGCGGGCTGGTGTAGAGGATGGTCATCCCGAACCCGGCCGCGCGGCGCGCCGTCGCCTGGCCGATGCGGCCGAACCCGACGATGCCGAGCACCTTGCCGGTGACCTCGGTGCCGAGCATGAACGCGGGGTCCACCGCCTTCCACCCGCCGGCGCGCACCACGCGATCGCCGTCCACCACCCGGCGTGCGGCGGCGAGGAGGAGCGCCATCGCGTGGTCGGCCGTCGCGTCGGTGAGGACGCCGGGGGTGTTCGTGACGAGCACCTTGCGGGCGCGGCACGCTTCGAGGTCGATGTGGTTCACGCCGACGCCGTACGAGCCGACGTGCCGTACGGTGGGGAGCGCGTCGAGGAGCGCGGCGTCCACCCTGTCGATGTAGGTCGGCACGAGGACCGTCGCGCCCTTCGCCAGCTCGACGAGCTTCTCCCGCGGCGGCGCCGTGGGGCCGCCCCCGCGCACGTCGAGCACCTCGCGGAGCGCGGTGAGGTCCTGCCCGGGCAGGTCGCGGACGAGGTACATGATGGGCTTCACGCGTCGTCCTCCTCGCCGGCCCCGGGGCGCACCGGCGGCGCAGGCGCGCCCGCGCCGTCACCGGGCCGCGCGCCGGGGATGCGGTACTCCTCGCCGAGCCATTTTCCGAGATCGACGAGACGGCAGCGGACGGAGCAGAACGGGAACGCCCGGTTCGCCTCCCGCGGGGCGACCGGCTTCTTGCAGATGGGGCAGGTCCTCGCCACCGGCCGGATCTAGCTCCGGGCCGGGCACGTCGCAGGCAGGAGCGGCCGGATGGCGTCCTCGAGCTGGCGCCTGCGGAGGGCGCCCACGAAGACGCGCCGCAGGTTGCCCTCGGCGTCCACGAGGTAGGTGCGCGGGTAGCCCTCCACGCGCCACGGCGCGAGCGCCTCGGCCCTCGCGTCGAGGAGGATCGGGTACGGGATCGACGGCGCCATCTTCTGGATGTCCTGCGGCGCCGACTCCTCGGCGACGCCGAGCAGCTCGAAGCAGCGGTCGCGGTTCGCCGCCCACACCTCGGCGAGCTCGGGGAGCTCCATCTGGCACGGGCCGCACCACGTCGCCCAGAAGTTCACCGCCACGACCTTCCCGCGGAGCGCGGCGAGGTCGACGCGCTTCCCGCGCAGGTCCGGCAGCGCGAGCGGCGGCGCCCTCCCACCCGCGCCCACCCCCGGGTCGGAGCGGTGGAACAGCGCCTGCCCCACGACGACGGCGAGGACGGCGACGACGGCGAGCTTGATCCAGCGGTTCATGGCGCTCCCGGAGAGTATAGGCGCGATCCGGTTTCCTCCATATGATCCCGGCCCGCCGATGGGGATTCTGCTCGCCGCGCTGCTCACGTCCATCCTCGGAGCCGAGGATCCGGCCGCGACCCAGGCGCAGGGGGCCCTCACGCGCGCGCCCGAGCTCCTCGAGTTCGTCCCCGCCGAGTACCCGCCCGAGGCCGAGGCCGCGGGGGTCGAGGGGACGGTCGTCCTGTCCATCGTGATCGACGAGGAGGGCGCGGTGCGACAGGCGGTGGTCACCGACCCCGGGCCGCACCCTGCGTTCGCGGCGGCGGCGCTCCACGCGGTGCAGCAGTTCCGCTTCCGTCCCGCGGAGATCGACGGCAAGCCGGCGGCCGTCGAGATCGAGTACCGCTACCAGTTCGTCCTGAAGAAGCCGGAGCCCCCGCCGCCGCGCGCGGAGGAGCCCGTCGCGCTCACCGGGCGCGTCGTCGAGCGCGGCACCCGCTCGCCGGTGGCCGGCGCGACGGTCGAGGCGGAGGGGAGGAGCGTCGAGACCGGGCCCGACGGCCGGTTCGCGCTCCGCGGGGTCGCCGCGGGCGACGTGATCGTGCGGGTGCTCTCGCCCGAGCACGACCCGCTCGCGCGCCGCGAGGTCGTCGAGGAGGGCCGGGTGCGGGACGTCGAGTTCCGCATCAAGCGGCGCGCGTACGATCCGTACGAGGCGGTGGTGCGCGGCGAGCGCCGGCGGCCGGAGGTCTCCAACTACACGCTCGACACGGAGGAGGTCCGCACCGTGCCGGGCACCCAGGGCGACACGCTCAAGGTGCTCCAGAACCTGCCCGGCGTCGCCCGCGCGCCGTTCGGCATCGGGCTCCTCGTGGTGCGCGGCTCCGAGCCGAACCAGACCATCGTCTACGTCGACGGGATCCCGATCCCCCTGCTCTTCCACTTCGGCGGGCTCACCTCCGTCGTGAACGCGGACGTGCTCCAGGGTCTCGACTTCTACCCCGGTAACTTCGGGGCGCGCTTCGGACGCGCTCTCGGAGGCACGGTCGAGCTCCACACGCGCGACGCGAAGCCCGAGTGGCACGGCGCGGCGCAGGTCGACGTCTTCGACGGCCGCCTCGAGGCCGAGGACAAGATCGGCCCGGCGACCGCGTACGCCTCGATCCGGCGGAGCTGGATCGACGCGGTGCTGGCGGTCGCCTTGCCGCGGGTCGCGCCGGACGCCGCGAACGACCTGCGCGTCGCGCCGCGCTACTACGACTACCAGACCAAGGTCGCGTTCCCGGCGCTCGGCGGGCAGGTCGCGACGTTCGCGTTCGGGTCGGACGACCTCCTCACGTTCGTGCGCCCGGAGGACAAGCCTGGCCGCCCGTCGTTCCACCTCTCGACGGGGTTCCACCGCGTCGGCGCGAGCTGGCGCCGGCCGATGGGCGAGGCGCTCCAGAACGACCTCGTCCTCGCGGTGGGCAAGGACAACTTCGACGTCCTGCGTGGCGAGGCGTTCGGGCTCCTCACCGACGTCGACGTGCTCACGCTGCGCGATGCGCTCTCCTGGACCGCCACGAGGCGGCTCACGCTGGAGCTCGGTGCCGACGTGAACGTGCAGCGGGTGGGCTACACGGTCTACGCCGCGCCGCCGGGCTCCCCGGCGACCATCGGCGACCTCTCCGACGC
>DASSQM010000228.1:0-6000 GCA_035702465.1 Anaeromyxobacter sp.
GCTCGCGGTCGCGCTCGGCGGGCTCGTGCTCGGGACCTTCGCCGGCGCGTTCGCCACCGGCCTCGGCTCGATGCTCGCAGCGCGCACGCTGGCGGGGAGCTTCGGCGGCCCGGCGACGGCGCTCGCGCTCGCGATCGTGGCCGACGTCGTCCCGCCCGAGCGGCGCGGCCGCGCCCTGGGCGCCGTGATGGGCGCGTTCGCGGCGGCGTCCGTGCTGGGCGTACCCGCCGGGCTCGAGCTCGCCCGGCTCGGCGGCTGGAGGGCGCCGTTCGTGGCAGTGGCCGCGCTGGGGGTGGTGCTCGCCGCGGTGGTGACGGCGGCGCTGCCGCCGATGCGCGGCCACCTCGCCGTGCGGCCCGGGGTCGTGCCGCTGCGCGGCGCGGCGGCGATCTTCGGGGCGGACGGGCTGCTCCGCCGCCCCGTCGTCGTGCTGTCGCTGCTGGCGACGGGCGTGGCGATGCTCGCCCAGTTCGCGCTCGTGCCGAACATCGCCGCGTACTGGCAGTTCAACCTCGGGTTCCCGCGCGAGCGGCTGGGGCTCCTCTTCGTGGCGGGCGGCCTCGTGAGCCTCGTCACGATGCGCCTCGCCGGCCGGCTTGCCGACCGCGCGGGGGCGGCCTTCACGGCAGGTGGCGGGACCGCGGTCTTCATCGCGGTGCTCTTCGCGGCGTTCATCTTCCCCGTCCATGCGGCGGCGCCGCTGTTCGTGGCGTTCATGGCCGCGAGCACGTTCCGCATGGTCCCGATGCAGGCCCTGATGAGCCAGGTGCCGCGGCCGCAGGAGCGCGCGCGCTTCATGTCCGTGCAGTCCGTCGTGCAGCACCTGGCGTCGGCCACGGGCGCGTTCGGGGCGACGAGGCTGCTCACGGAGCTGCCGGGCGGACGGCTCGCCGGGATGGACTCCGTCGCGTCGATCTCCGCCGCGCTCGCCGCCGCCATCCCCGCGCTCCTGTGGCTCGTCGAGTCGCGGGTGCGCCGGCGCGACGGTCGGGACGCCGCCGTCCGCGCTCCGGCGCTGCGCGACGCGGCGCGCGGCTAGGTGGACGACGTCTCCGCCGCGGCGGCGGCTGCGCGGAGCAGGCTCGCTGGAGCGCGCGCGCTGAGCGCCGCGCCGCAGCCGAGGCTCGGGCGTGAACGGGGACCGGAGCTGGCGAAGCGCGACCCAGGTGGGCCGCGGCGCGGATGTCCGGCGCCGCGGTCCTCGATCGTCGTCAGCCAAGGGGAGGGTGACCACGTGCCGGACCTCGAGATGATGCACGACCTCAAGAACTCCCTGACGGTGGTGAAGGTGCTCGTCCAGCTCGGGCTCCGCAATCCGGCGGAGTCCGCCTCGCACGCGCGCCTCGCGGCGATCGAGATGGAGATCACCCGGATGCAGGAGCTCGTGTCGCGCTACGCCTCGGCGGCGGAGTCGGTGGGGTATGCCGGCGCCGCGGCCGCGTGACCGCGGGGCGGGAGCTGGTCGACGCACGTCTCGCGGGCCGCGATGTATCGGCGCATATGCCACATGTCGTCAAATGCGGGCGGCTGACGGATGCAATCATTGACCCCGAGTCGAAGGCGCGAGATCCTCCTCGTCATCACGTCGTCTCGGGAGGTCCTCATGCGCGCCGCCGCCGTCGTGTTCTCGGCCTTGCTGGGCATGGCATGTGACGCGAAGACCAGCGCCCCTGCGCCTGCGGCGTCGAGCTCGGCTTCACCCGCGGTCGCGTCCCCCGCGCCCGCCTCGGCGCCGGCCGCGGCTCCCGCCGAGAAGCCGAAGAGCGAGAGGAAGGCGCACGAGGGGACGAGGGTCGCGAGCGCGCGGAAGGCGAAGAAGGGACTCTCGGGCACCGGGAAGAACCTGGGACCTGCCCAGGCCGCGGATCCTGCGGCGCCCGCCGTGAGCCTGCGGCAGTCGCCGCCCTCGAGCTACTGACGGCGGCCCCAAGCGCGGCGCCTCAGCCGCCGCGACGGCGGTACCGCGCGAGCGTGGCCCGCGACGCGCCGGGGCCCGGCCGCACCGCGACGTCCGTCGCACGCAGCGGCCTGCCGTCCTCGCCGAGCAGCCGCAGGCGCGGGATGGGCCTCCCGGTGCGGACGTCGAGGACGAGGAGCGGCTCGTGCCCCGCGCCGAACACCCAGCGGTCGCCCCACTGGCGGAGCGCCGTCAGGATCGTGACGAGGTCCTTCCCCTTGGGCGTGAGCTCGTACTCGTAGCGCTCGCCGTGCACGCCGGCGTCGACGCGGGCCATCACCCCGTGGCGGACGAGGTGCTCGAGCCGCTTCGCCAGGACGTTCTTGGAGATGTCGAGGTTCGCCTCGAAGTCGGCGAAGCGCCGCGTGCCCGCGAACGCCTCGCGCACGACGAGGAGGGTCCACCAGTCGCCCACGATCTCGAGCGTCCGGGCCACGGAGCAGTTCTCGTCGCAAAAACGGTGGCGCACCCAAAAGAGGTTGCACGAAGAGACCAGATTTGTCCAGACTCCGGGACATGAGCGCGACGAGCCCGGATTGGAAGCCCACCGCCTGCATCCTGTGCGAGTGCAACTGCGGGCTCGAGGTCGAGCTCGGGGGGGAGGGGGGCCGGCACCTCGTGCGGGTGCGCGGCGACAAGCGCCACCCGTCGTCGCGCGGCTACGCGTGCGAGAAGCCGCACCGCCTCGATCACTACCAGCACGGCCGCGATCGCGTGACGGCGCCGCTGCGGCGGCGCGCCGACGGCACGTTCGAGGCCATCGGCTGGGACGTCGGGATCCGCGAGGTCGCGGCCCGCCTCGCGGCGGTGCGCGACACCCACGGCGGCGACGCCATCTTCTATTACGGCGGCGGCGGGCAGGGGAACCACCTGCCGGGCGCGTACTCCGCGGCGACGCGGCGCGCGCTCGGCTCGCGCTACCGCTCGAGCGCGCTGGCGCAGGAGAAGACCGGCGAGTTCTGGGTGTGCCAGCGCATGATGGGCGCGATCACCCGCGCCGACTTCGAGCACTGCGACGTGGCGCTGTTCCTCGGCAAGAACCCCTGGCACTCGCACTCGATCCCGCGCGCGCGGGTGACGCTCAAGGAGATCGCCTCCGATCCGGCCCGCACCCTCATCGTGGTCGATCCCAGGCGCACCGAGACCGCCGAGCTCGCGGACATCCACCTCGCGCCGAGGCCGGGGACGGACGCGTGGCTCCTCGCCGCGCTGTTGGGGATGATCGCCGAGGAGGGGCTCGTACACCGCGAGTTCCTCGCGGCGCACGCGCGGGCGGGCGACGTGGACCAGGTGCTCGGGGCGCTGCGGGACGTGCCCATCGCCCGCGCCTGCGAGCGGACCGGCGTCGACGAGGCCCTGGTCCGGCGCGCCGCGCGCGCCATCGGGACGGCCCGGGCGCTCGCCAGCTTCGAGGACCTCGGGGTGCAGATGAACCGGGAGTCGACGCTGGTGAGCTACCTCCACCGGCTGCTCGTCTTCCTCACCGGCAGCCTGGGCAGGCCCGGCACGCACTACATCCCCACCACGCTCGTGGACATCTCGGCGGGATCGCACGGCCGCAGGAGCCCCGTGGTCGGCGCGCCGATCGTGAGCGGGCTCGTGCCCTGCAACGTCATCGCCGACGAGATCCTCACGGAGCACCCGAAGCGCTACCGGGCCATGCTGGTCGAGGCGGCGAACCCCGCCCACTCGCTCGCGGACTCGCGCAGGATGCGCGAGGCGCTCGCCGCGCTCGACACGCTCGTGGTGATCGACGTCGCGATGTCCGAGACCGCGCGCCTGGCGCACTACGTCCTGCCCGCCGCGACGCAGTTCGAGAAGGCGGAGGCCACGTTCTTCAACTTCGAGTTCCCGCGCAACTACTTCCACCTGCGGGCGCGGCTCTATGCGCCGCCGCCCGGGCCGCTCCCGGAGGCGGAGATCCACGCGCGCCTGCTCGAGGCGCTGGGCGTGATGGGCGAGGCCGATCTCGCGCCGCTGCGGGCGGCCGCGGCGGCTGGGCCGGCGGCGTACGCGGAGGCGTTCCTGGCGCGCGTGGTCCCCGATCCGCGGCTGGCGCCCCTCGCCCCCGCGATCCTGTATCGCACGCTCCCCCTGCCCGACGACGTGCGCGAGGGGGCCGCGGTCCTCGGGCTCGCGCTCAAGGCCGCCATGGAGCACGGTCCGTCGCTCGAGCGGGCCGGCTTCGGCGGTCCGCCGCTCGCCGCCGCGCAGGCCCTGTTCTCCGCGATCCTGGCGGGGCGGTCCGGCGTGGTGTTCGCGGTCGACGACTGGGCCGAGGTCCTCGGACGGATCGCAACGCCGGACGGGAAGCTGCACCTCGCGCTCCCGGACATGCTCGCCGCCCTCGCCGAGCTCTGCCGCTCCCCGGCGGACGCGCACGACCCCCTGTTCCCGTTCGTCCTCTCCGCGGGAGAGCGCCGCTCGTTCACGGCGAACACCATCATCCGCGATCCCGCCTGGCGGAAGGTCGACGCGGGCGGGGCGCTGCGCATGAGCCCCGGGGACGCCGCCGCGATCGGCGTCGCGACCGGCGACTCCGTGCGCGTCACCACGCGGCGCGCCTCGGTCGTCGTCGCGGTCGAGGTCTCCGACCGCATGCAGCGCGGCCACGTCTCGCTGCCCAACGGGCTCGGCACCACGTACCCGGAGAGCGCCGGGACGACGATCGCTGGCGTCGCGCCGAACGAGCTCACCGCGGCGGAGGATCGCGATCCCTTCGTCGGGACGCCGTGGCACAAGCACGTGCCGGCGCGGGTCGAGCGGGTCGCGGGCGCGGCGCCTCCGGCCTGATCGGGCCGAACCCGCCGACGACCCGCGCATCCGCGCGCGCCCCGCGCGCAAATCCGTGCATTCCGCTCCGCCCGTCGCGCCGACAGGATCCAGGCAGCAACGGCAGGGAACGGAGAACGCACATGCCTACGATGATGACGATTTCCTCGACCACGGACCACGCCGCCCGGCACCTCGCCGAGAACGAGGCGGTCCGCATCTCTCGTCCCCACGGCGCGGTCGTCGTGCGCGTCGAGCGTGGGACGGTGCTCGTCACGCAGGAGGACGACGTCGAGGACCACGTCCTCGAGGCGGGAGACGAGCTCGTCCTCGCCCGCCGCGGCCTCGCGGTGGCCTGGGCCTTCACGGAAGCCACGATCTCGGTGCGCGAGGCCGGACCGGCGGATGCCCCATCCGCGCCTGGAGCGTTCGCGGGCTGAAGCCTCACGCGGCCTTGCAGCGACCGGGTCTCGCCGAGCAGCGAGCACCGCCGCCACCGACCTCGATCGGCGGTAGGCTATGGGCCGCAGAGGAGGAGGCGCATGGCATCTCCCGATGCCGGAGCCGGGGCGGTCCGGTCTCCCGTCGTGCTGCGCGTGCTCGGCGTGGCGTTCCTCGCCTGGAGCGTCGTCGGGCTCGTGTCCCTCTCGCAGCTGTGGGTGGAGGCGATGAGCCAGCGGGGGCCGCCCCTCGAGTGGCGCCGCGTCGGCCGGCTCTTCGAGGATCTCTGGGCCTGGGCCGCGTACACGCCGCTCATCCTGTGGCTGGCGGAGCGCTTGCCGCTGGATCGGGAGGGGTGGCGGCGGCGCCTGCCGGTGCACGCCGCCATCGCGCTCGGGCTGACCGGCGTCGACGCGCTCCTCGAGTGGCTGCTCTCGCCCGTCCTCGGGCCCTTCCCCGCGCCCAGCCTCGCCGCGGCGTTCGCGCGCCACGCGACGGCGGCCGTCCTCTCCTACTTCGCGGTGCTCGGGATCGGACACGCGCTGCGCTACCACCGTCTCCACGTGGAGGGCCGGCTCCACGCGAGCGAGCTCGAGCGGCAGCTCGCGCAGGCGCGGCTCGGCGCGCTCGAGGCGCAGCTCCGACCCCACTTCCTCTTCAACGCGCTCCACGCGGTCGCGTCGCTCGTGCGCGCGGGCGATCAGAGGACGGCGATCCGGACCATCGCCGGCCTCGGCGAGATCCTGCGTGCGGCGCTCCGCGACGGCGACGATCAGGAGATCCCGCTCGCGGAGGAGCTCCGCCTCGCGGAGCGCTACCTCGACATCGAG
>DASSQM010000229.1:0-4996 GCA_035702465.1 Anaeromyxobacter sp.
GCGGGTGCGTCGATCGTCCGGCTCGACACGGGCAAACGCCTCGGGAAGACGCCGCTCCGCGTGAACGTCCCGAGGCGTGCCGCGAACGTGTGGCTCAAGCTGACGCTCGACGGCTACGCGCCGGTCCGTTTCCAGGTGGACCTCCGCAGGGACAACACCGCGAACGTCGCGCTGCACGGCGCGAAGCGGAAGACGGCGCGGCGGCATTGATCCCCGCGCGGATGCCGCCGGATCGGGTCAGCGGCCCAACCCGACGTCGACCCCGTAGACCATCCCGTTCGCAAGCTCGAACTTGCCTCCCGGCACGGGGCGGCGGCTCTCGGAGAACTCGAAGCGACGGAAGAGCGTGTAGCCGCCGTGGACGGTCAGGTGCAGGTACGGCAGGACGAACCACCGCGCGCCGAGATCGGCCATGACGGCGGAGTAGTTCAGCTGCGGGTTCGTGACGCCGTAGACGCCCTCCGACCCGTGGTAGTTGCCGCCGCTCGCCAGCAGCGCGGCGCGCAGCCCGAGCCGGTCGAGCGCGAGCCAGGTGAGCTCGGCGTTGACGGGCAGGATCGACTTGAGCCAGAGCCGGTCCGTGATCGTCCAGTCGACGGCGGCGACCGGCATCGGCAGCGGCTCGCCGAACACGTTCTGCAGCGCCACGCCCACGCCGACCTCGAGCCGGTCGCTGAAGCGGTAGGTGCCGGCGCCGACGAACGTCAGGGTGACGGCGTCCAGCGACGCCTTCCCCTTGAAGTCGTCGGCGTACCCGGGCGCCGCCACGAGGATGAGGCCCCAGGTGTCGGTCAGCCGCTGCCGCAGAAACGCGGTCGCGGCGACGGACTGCGCGCTGTCGAGCGGGTGCGTCATGTCCCGGTAGTCGAACTGGAGGCGCTGGTACGAGAGGGAGACGTCGAGCCGGGTCCGCCCCTCGTTGGCGACGATCGGGCGCGAGGCGCTCACCTGCTGCGTAGTGACGCGAACCTCGCCGATGCGCTCGCCGGTGCCGGCGCGCTGGAGCGTCCGGTACGGGAAGAACGTGGAGCCGGCCGACACGGACGGCGTCGGCGGAGGGGCGGTGTCCTTCCCGGCGACCTCGCCGAGGACCTCGGCGGCCATGATCGCGGCGGGCCCGGGGTTCGCGGCGTTGATCTGTACGGCCACGGCGGCGCGGCTCGCCGGGTCGTAGCCGATGAAGGAGCTGTGCGCGCGGGCGACCCCCATGTGCCCGAGGACCGTGAGGGAGTTCAGCGTGTACCGCTCGAGCCCGAGGCCGTAGGCGTGGCCGACGTACCCGAGATCGTCGCCGCGGACGAACGTGCGCATCTCGGCCGTGCGCCGGGCGTCGAGGAGGTCGCCCTCGAACAGCGCCAGCGTGAACGCCATCAGGTCGGCCGTCGTCGAGTACATCGCGCCCGCCGCGCCGCCGACGGAGGGATGCCAGAGCGTCGTGGCATCGACGAACTTCCCGTTCGCGACGGCGTACCCGGCCCCGATCCGCGGCGCCGAGGGCTCGCCCGCGTAGCCCGTGTGGCGCAGCCGGAGCGGCTCGATGATCCGGCTCCGGACCTCGGCGTGCCAGGGCCGCGAGGTGACCTTCTCCACGATCTCGCCGAGCAGCAGGTAGTTCGTGTTCGCGTAGCGGTGGCCGGCTCCCGGCTCGGCCACCGGACCTCTCGCGACGGCGACCGCGATGAGCTCGCGCGCGCGCCACTCCCGCCCGGCGTCGGCGTCCACCGCGGGCGTGTGGAGGTACTCGGCCACGCCGCTCGTGTGCTGCAGGAGCTGTCGCGCCGTGATGCGCGAGGCGGCGGGAAGGTCCGGGAAGAAGCGCTCGACCGTCGCGTCGAGGTCGAGCTTCCGCTCCTGCGCGAGCTGCAGCACGACGACGGCGACGAAGACCTTGGTCGCGCTGCCGATGATCCACGGCGTGCTCGCGTCGACCGGCGCGCCGCCGGCCGCGTCGGCGGCGCCCGAGGTCACCGTGAACGAGGCGCCGGAGGGATCGCGCAGCGCCAGGATCGCGCCGGGGAACTCCCCCCGGGCGCGGTGGCGGTCGAGGATCTGCGTCGCCCGGAGCTCCGCGCGACTCGACGCGGTCGGAGGGCGCGCGGTCGCGGCGGTCGAGCATCCCGCGGTGACGGCGGCGGCGAGGGTGAACGGAACGAGCAGGCGAGAGGCGATGGGGGAGCGCTTCATCGACGTGCCTCCGTTGGATGGCGCGACGACGATACTGCGGTGGTCCCGGGGGCGTCTTGGCAACGGGCGCCAAACTCTTGCCTTTCGGCGACACGTAGCGTGCGCCTCCCGCCCCCGAACCCGGCGGGCTCGGCGTACGGCGCGCGCGCGCCGACCTCAGGCCGGCGGCGCCGCCGGCAGCGTCACGGTCAGCGTCGTCCCCCGGCCGAGCGCCGTCTCGAGCGCGATGGTCGCGCCGAGGTGCTGGCAGAGGTGGCGGGTGATCGCGAGGCCGAGGCCGGTGCCGCCGGCGGAGGCGCCGGGGTCCGCCTGGTAAAACTCCTCGAACGCGCGCTCGGCCTGCTCGGGCGTCATCCCGATGCCGTTGTCGCTCACCGTGAACTGGACGTACTCCGCGCCTCCGCGCTGCACCCGGTCGGCGCGGAGCGCGATGCGTCCGCGGTCGGTGAACTTGGCGGCGTTCGCGAGCAGGTTCAGGAGGATCTGCTCCAGGCGGCGGCGGTCCGTGAGCACCGCGACCGTGCCGTCGGCGCAGCCGACCTCGAAGCAGTTCTTGCGGCGCTCGGCGAGCGGGGCGGCGATGGTGGCGACCTCGCGGACCACGTCCTCGACGCGGGTCCGCTCGAGCTTCGGCGTGAAGTGGCCGGACTCGAGGCGCGCGACGTCGAGCAGGTCGTCGAGGAGCGCCGCGAGGTGGCGGGCGGCGCCGTGGATGCGGTCGAGGTCGCGCTCGGGCGACGTGAGCGAGCCGGCCTGCATCTCCTCGCGCAACATCTCGACGTAGCCGACGATGGCGGCCACCGGGGTGCGCAGCTCGTGGCTCACGCGGCCGAGCAGCACCGTCTTCGCGCGCGCGGCGCGCTCGGCGACGTCGCGCGCGCGGTCGAGCTCGGCGTTCGCGCGCGCGAGCTCCCGCTCGGTGCGCGTGAGCTGCGCGATCTCCCGCTCGAGCGACTCGGTGCGGACGCGCTCGAAGAGGTCGCGCCCCGCGCCCGCGGCGATGCCGATGCACACGCCCGTCGCGGCGCCGGCCCAGTCCTCGGAGAGCGCGTGCAGCGCCTCCGGCCCGAGGCGCGACAGGAGCAGCATGTTCGCGGGGACGGCGACGACGCCGGCGGCGATCCCGCCCACGAGGCCGTACGCGAGGCTCGCCGGGAGGACGCCGAGGACGAAGATGGCGGCCACGTCGGGCCCGAGCACCTTGAACAGGAGCGGGTACGCGGCGGCGAACGCGAGCGCGAGGAGCGCGACGAGCGCGGCGCGCGTGCCGGGCCGCGCGAGGTCCAGCCACAGCGCGGCGTCGCGGCGCGCCGTCGAAAGCACCGTCGCCGCGTTCACCCGGCCACCGCGCGCGCGGGCTCGCCGCCGAGCGCCTCGACGAGCGAGCGGAAGTCGACGGGCTTCCCGAAGAACCGGGGGCAGCCCATGCGCGCCGCGCGATCCACGTCCGCCGGCGTGACGTGCGCGGTCAGGACGAACACCTGGATGCCGGCCGTGCGCGGATCGTCGCGCAGGACGCGGATGACCTCCCAGCCGTTCATCCCCCCGGGCAGCTCGATGTCGAGCAGGAGCGCCTCGGGGCGATGCTCGTGCACGGCGGCGATGGCCGCGGGGCCTTCCCCCGCCACCCGCACGTCGAAGCCTCTCATGGCGAGACGGCGCCGCATCATCTCGCGGATCGCGGCGTCGTCTTCCACGACCAACAACCTCTTCATCGGAGCGCACCCTCCGTTGAGACCATCTGGATAAGCGCGCCCCAAACGAATTGCGACCCCCCGGGCGTGGATGGAGCGCGGAAATCGTGAGCAAGCACGCGCTCGTACCGCGTTCCCACGTCCCGCGATCTCGGTACGACAGTGACTCGGAGTATGAAGATCGCGCCCCGACGCGTCAGGCCGTGCGGCGGATCCGCGCACGGGCGAGCGGCGTGAAGCGAATCGCCCGCTCGCCCGGTGGAGTGCGACCGGAGGCGGCGGATCAGTGCCGGGCTGCCACCGCGCTGCGGCCGCCCCCGTCCCGTCGCTCCATGCTCACCGCCTGCGCCGACGGGGCCTCGTCGACGATGGCCTGGTAGACGAGCTGCTTGATGAGCTTGCGGTAGTACTGACGGATGGGTCCGCCGGCCTGCGACATGAACACGCCGACGAGCTGCTCCTTCGGATCGATCCAGAAGAACGTGCCCTGGGCGCCGCCCCACATGAACTCGCCCTGCGAGCCGGGGACGCCGGCGATGCCGGGCCCCTGGCGCACCATGAACCCGAGCCCGAACGTGTAGCCCGGCACGCCCATGAGGAGGCCGCCCGGCGACAGGAACGTGGGCTGGATCGAGCCGAGGTGATCGGAGGTCATGAGCGCGACCGTGGTCGGGCTCAGGATCCGCTTCCCGTCGAGCTGCCCGCGGTTCAGCATCATCTGCGAGAACCGGTAGTAGTCCATCGTGGTCGAGAGCGAGCCCGCGCCGCCGGAGTCGTTCTTCGGCTCGACGGACGGGTCGTAGACGGTGCTCGGCGCGCCGCTGATGGGGTCCTTCGCGAACGGCTGCGCAACGCGCGCGAGCTTCTCCTTCGGCAGCCAGAACGCCGTGTCGCTCATCCGCAGCGGCTTGAACAGGCGCTGCTCGAGGAACGCCGAGAGCCGCATGTTCGTGATCTTCTCGATGACGCGGCCGAGGACATCGGTCGAGAGGCTGTACTCCCAGGCGGTGCCGGGCTGGAATGCGAGCGGCGTGCGGCTGATCTTCTCGACGAACTCCGAGGACGTCATCGTGAAGAAGGACGGGTCGAGGGCCAGCAAACCCTCCTTCACGTACGCC
>DASSQM010000230.1:0-10141 GCA_035702465.1 Anaeromyxobacter sp.
CCGTGGTCCGTCCCCGCCGCCACGAACTTCTCGCGCTCCTGGAGCGCGCGCCAGGCGACCTTGCCCGTGGGCGACTTCGGCAAGGTGTCCACGAACGCGAAGAGGCGCGGGATCTTGTAGGCGGCCATCCGCTCGCGGCACCAGCTCGCGATCTCCTCGGCGGTGGCGCGCGCGCCGGGCCGGAGCACCACGACCGCCTTGACGGTCTCGCCGCGGTAGGCGTCCGGCGAGGCAATCACGCACGCCTCCTGGATCGCCGGGTGGCCGTACAGGATGCCCTCGACCTCCGCCGGCCACACCTTCATGCCGCTCGCGTTGATCATGCGCTTCAGCCGGTCGGAGATGAAGAAGTAGCCCTCCTCGTCGACGTGGCCGAGGTCGCCGGTGCGGAAGAAGCGCTTGCCGTCGAGGTCGAGGAACGCGTCGGCCGTCTTCTGCGCATCGTTCCAGTACCCCAGGAACACCTGCGGCCCGTGGATCACGATCTCGCCCTTCTCGCCGGGGGGCAGCTCGCGCCGCGTCTCCGGATCGATGACGCGCGCGTCGGTCCCGTAGATGGGGATGCCGAGGCAGGCGCGCTTCGGGCGGTGCAACGGGTTCACGTGCGACGGCGCCATGGTCTCCGTGAGGCCGTAGCCCTCGACGTACTCGAGCCCGGTGAGCGCGCGGAGCTTCTCCGCCACCGCGGCGGGCATCGCGGCGCCGCCGCCCGTGATGATGCGCAGGCTCGAGAGGTCGTACTCGGGGAGCCGCGGGTTGGCGAGGAAGTCCACGACCATCGTGGAGATCGCGCACCAGCCGGTGACGCGATGCCGCGTGATGAGCCGCCCGGCCGCGTCGCGATCCCAGCGCGTCAGCGGAACGAGCGTGTGGCCCGTGTAGATCGCGCCGTTCATCACGGACTGCATCCCCGTGACGTGGAAGAACGGCAGCGACGCGAGCGAGATGCCGTCCGCGGTGAGAGTCCCGATCCACGCCTGCCCCGCGATCGCCGTGTGCATGGCGGAGCGGTGCGTGTGCATGCAGCCCTTGGGCTTGCCGGTGGTGCCCGAGGTGTACGGCAGCACCGCGAGATCGGGCGGGCCGGCGCGGTGCGGGCCCGGCGCGAGGTCGGCCGCGAGGGCGTCGCTCCACGGCGTGACGCCGGGCGCCTGGGGCACGCTCCGCGGCGCGCGCACGAAGTCCGGCGCCTCGGGGTCCGCGGACGCGTCGAGCGCGTCCGAGTAGGTCGCGACGACCGCGCGCGCGAGCGGTCCGCCCGCGAGCGGCGCGACGCGCGGCCAGAGCTCCTGGGCGGTGACCGCGACTCCCGCGCCCGCGTCGGTCGCCACGTGGCGCAGCTCGTCCGTGACGAGCGCGGGGCTCACCGGCACGACCACGGCGTCCGCGCGCAGGATGGCGTAGAACGCCACGATCCACTGCGGCGAGTTCTGCATGTGGAGGAGGACGCGGTCGCCCTTCGCGACGCCGCAGCGCTGCTGGAGGAACCCGGCGAGCCGCTCGGCGCGATCGCGGAGCTGCGCGTACGTCATCGCCGAGCCGTAGAAGATCGTGGCCGGCTTGTCGGGGTAGCGCAGCGCGCTCACCTCGAGGTTCGCGTAGAGGCTCGTGGCGGGCAGCCGGATCTCCTTCGGCTGGGCCGGCGGCCAGTGGGCGTGGTGCAGGGTGTTCACGGCGAGGACCTCCTCTCGGTCGCGCGTCCGGCCCGCTCCGGGCGAGCGGCGATGCTCCACACGAAGCGTCGCGCGGGCGGCGCGCGCGGGGTACGCTGCCGCCCATGAGCCTCTCCAAGATCGTGGGGCGCCCGGTGCCGTTCGCGGAGCTCCTCGGCGTCCGCATCGCCCACCGCGAGCCCGGGCTCGCGCGCGCCGAGGTGGACGCGCGGCCCGATCTCATGAACAGCCACCAGGCTGCCCACGGCGGCGTGGTGATGACGCTCGCGGACATCGCGCTCGCGGTCGCGGCGATGACGCTCGACCCGACCTGCCGCGGCGCCGTGACGATCGAGCTCAAGGTGAGCTTCCTCCGCCCCGGGACGGGCACGCTCGTCGCGGAGGGCCGCTGCATCCAGCACGGGAAGACGCTGTCGTTCAGCGAGGGCGAGGTGCGCGACGGCGAGGGCAAGATCGTCGCGAAGGCGCTCGGCACGTTCCGGCTCAAGCACCGCGGCGAGCCGACCGGGGACGCGCCCGTGCCCGCCCCGCAGTAGCCGCGGCCCGCGCGCCGTCACACCGCCCTCATCCGGCCGTCGGCCAGGAGCGGCACCACGTCGAAGCACCCCTTCTGCGCGGCGAAGGCGACCTCGCGCTCGAGCCCGCGGTCGCGCATCCTGCGTCCGATGCGGCTCGCCGCGAGGCACTCGAGCGCGTCGGAGCGGTCGTGGAGCGCCCGGGCCGCGAGGGCCGCGTCGGAGAGCTCGTGGCGCCCGTTGCCCCGCGCGAGGAGCGAGACGAGGTGGCCCGCGCCGTAGAAGTCCTCGAGGTTGAACGCGCCGCCGGAGCCCGCGCAGACCACGAGGACGGTCTCGTCCCGGAGCGCGCCGTCCACGTGACGGATCACCGCCTCGCCGTTCACGAGCGCCGCGGCGTAGACCCGCGCGGCGTCCGCGGAGCGGTGGATCGCGACGCTGCCGTTCGTGGTGGAGAGGATGAGCGCGCGCCCGCCGACCGCCTCGGCCGAGAGCGAGAGCGGCAGCGGATGGTTGAAGCCGGGGAGGGTCTCGGCGTCCTTCTCGCCGGCGAGGACGTACGAGCCGGCGGGCCGGCGCGCGGCCTCGGCGCGGGCCGCGTCGCCGTCGGGCATGGGCACCACCTCGGTCGCGCCGTTCGCGAGCGCGGCGGCGATCGACGAGGTCGCGAAGAGCACGTCCACCACGAGGACGACCTTGCCCGGCAGGCGCTGGCCGTCCAGCTCCTCCTTCCTCGTGAGGACGTGGATGCGCGCCATCTAGGCGCCTCGCCGCTGGAACATCCCCCAGCCCTCCATCTCGAGCACCACCTCGGAGGCCTGGTTCGTCATGCGCCACAGGCTGCGCACGAGGCCGACGTGCGGCTTCGACGCGGAGGCGCGCGCCTCCAGCACCTCGACGCGCAGGCGGAGGACGTCGCCGGGGCGCACCGGGCGCAGCCACTTCAGCTTCTCGACGCCGGGCGAGCCCATCGACACCGCCCGGTGGAGGACCGCGTCGACGTAGAGCCGCATCGCCATCCCGACGGTCTGCCACCCGCTCGCGACGAGCCCGCCGAACGACGAGTGCCTCGCCGCGTCCTCGTCCACGTGGAAGATCTGGGGGTCGTACTGGCGCGCGAACGCGACGATCTCCTCCTTCGTGATCGGCGGCGTGGGGCCGAGCTCGCGGACCCGGCCCACCGGGAAGTCCTCGAAGTGGAGCTTGCCGTCGTCGCCCATTGCGCTCTTCCCTCCGGCGCGGCTCACGACGCCCGCGCGAGCCCGTGGATGCGCCCCCGCTCGAGCGCGCGCGCCGCCTGGCGCCCCACGGCGCGCACGCCTTCGAGGAGCCGCGCGAAGCGCGGATCGCGGGTGTACCCCTCGACCCAGCGCTTGTAGATCTGCTGGTAGATGACCGCGGCGCGGAACATCGCGTAGACGTAGTAGAAGAGCGGGTCGCGCACGTTCCGCCCGCTCCGCTCCGCGTAGCGCTCGACGACGTCGCGGCGCGTGAGGCTGCCCGGGAGGAACGTCGGCCCGATCGGCCGCGCGCGCAGGTCCTCGGCGTCGTCGGCGTCGAGCCAGTAGCCGAGCGCGATTCCGAGGTCCATGAGCGGATCGCCGACGGTCGCCATCTCCCAGTCGAGGAGGGCGACGACGCGCGTCGGGTCCGCCGGGTCGAGCACGGTGTTGTCGTACTTGTAGTCGTTGTGGATGAGCGAGGCGCCGCTCTCCCGCGGCAGGTTCGCCGCGAGCCAGGCGCAGGCCTCCTCGATGTCGTGGACGTCGTCGGTGCGCGCCGCCACCCAGCGCTCGGTCCAGCCCTTCACCTGGCGGGTGACGTACCCCTCGGGCCGGCCGAGCGCCGCGAGCGGGCCGGCGACGGGAACGGCGTGGAGCTCGGCGAGGTTGTCGACGAGCGCGGTGGACGTGGCGCGGACGAGCTCCGGCGTGAGCGCCAGGCCCGAGGAGGAGCCGTCGCCGCGGAGCACGACCCCGCGCACGCGCTCCATGAGGTAGAACGGCGCGCCGATGACGCCCTCGTCGTCGCAGAAGGCGATGGGGCGCGGGGCGCGCGCGTAGGCGCCCCGGAGCGCGGAGAGGAGCTGGAACTCGCGCCGCATGTCGTGCGCGTGCTTCACCTTCGTGCCGAAGGGCGCGCGGCGCAGCACCGCCTCGCGCTCGCCCACGCGCACGAGGTAGGTGAGGTTCGAGTGGCCCTTGCGGAACTGCAGGACCGTCAAGACGCCGGAGGCGCCGGGCAGCGCCGCGGCGAGGAAGGGTCCGAGCCGCTCCGGATCGAGCCGCTCCTCGGCGCGGACCTCCTCCGCCTCGTCGACCGCCGGCGTCCCTGGCATCACCGCTTGGCGTAACGCTTCAGGATGCGCTTCGCCACGCTCGAGATGTGGACCTCGTCGGCGCCGTCGAAGATCCGGCCCGCGCGCTCGTGCGCGTACCAGAAGGCGAGGGGGGTGTCGTCCGTCATCCCGAGCCCGCCGAGCGTCTGGATGGCGCGATCGAGGACGCGCTGGAGCGTCCGCGCCACCGTGAACTTGATGAGCGAGATCTCCTGGCGCGCCGCCGGGGCGCCCTCGCGGTCGATCTTCCACGCCGCGTGGAGGACCATGAGCCGGGCCGCGTCGATCTCGGCGCGGGAGAGCGCCACCCACTCCTGCACCATCTGGCGCGAGCCGAGCGGATCGCCCGGCGCCAGCTCGCGGGTCACCGCGTAGTTGCACATGATGTCGAACGCGCGCTCGCAGATGCCGATCCACCGCATGCAGTGGTGGATGCGCCCCGGCCCCAGCCGGTGCTGGGCGAGCACGAAGCCGCCGCCCTCCGGGCCGAGCAGGTTCGCGACGGGCACGCGCGCGCCGTGGTACATGACCTCGCCGTGGCTCGCCCAGTCCGAGCCGCGGTGGCCCATCACCGAGATGTTGCCGACGCGCTCGAACCCGGGCGTGTCGGTCGGCACGATGATCATGGACGCGCGCTTGTAGGGATCCGCCGCGTCGGGGTTCGTCACCGCCATGCACACGGCGAAGGTGGCGCCGTCCGCCGAGGACGAGAACCACTTGTGCCCGCGGATCACCCAGGAGTCGCCGTCCTTCTTCGCGGTGGTGCCCATCCACACGGGATTCGAGCCCGGGAACTCGGGCTCGGTCATGGTGAAGCAGCTCCGGATCTCGCCGCGCGCGAGCGGCTTGAGCCAGCGCTCCTTCTGCGCGGGGGTCCCGTGCTCCAGGATGAGCTCCATGTTCCCGATGTCCGGCGCCTGGACGTTGAAGGAGTAGTGGCCGAGCGGCGTCCACCCGAGCGCCTCCGAGAGGTGGGCGAACTCCGTGAGCTTCAGCGCGGCGCCGCCGTACTCGGCCGGCATGTGCGCGGCGAAGAGGCCGGTCTCCCTCGCCTTGGCGCGGACCGCCTTCAGCTGCGGGAGCACGGCGGCGAAGCCCTGCGTGAGGAACGCGCGCTCGAGGGGCAGCACCTCCTTGCGCACGAAGTCGCGGACGACTCCCTTGAAGGACTGGACGCGCTCGCTCTCGGAAAAGTCCATGTCGCCCTCCGTCAGCCGCCGATGCACGCGCCGCCGTCGACGGCGATGTACTGTCCGGTGACGTGGCGCGACGCCTCGGACGCGAGGTACACGACCGCGCCCTTCAGGTCCTCCTCGCCGCCGAGGCGGTGGAGCGGCGTGCGCGCCACGACCGCGTCGCCGATGACGGAGAGGATCCCGCTCGCCATCTTGGAGGGGAAGAAGCCCGGGCAGATCGCGTTCACGTTGATGCCCTTGGGCCCCCACTCCGTGGCGAGGGCGCGCGTGAACGAGAGCACCGCGCCCTTGCTCGCGTTGTACGCGATGGTCTGCATCTCGGGCGGGTTTCCCACGAGGCCGGCGACGGAGGCCGTGTTGACGATCTTGCCGGAGCGGCGCGGGAGCATGCAGCGCTTTCCCACCTGCTGCGTGACGAGGAACATGGCGTCGATGTTGAGGCCCATCACCTTCCGCCAGGCCTCGTACGGATGATCCTCGGTGGGCGCGCCCCACGTCGTCCCCGCGTTGTTCACGAGGATGTCGATGGTGCCGAGGCCCTTCACGATCTGCTCGACCGTGGCGGGGATGGTGTCGTGGCGCGAGAGGTCGGCCGCGACGGTCACGACCTCGATGCCCATCCCCCGCAGGCGGGCGGCGGCCTGGTCCAGCTCGGGCTGCTTGCGCGCCGTGATCGCGACGCGCGCACCCATCTCGCCGAGCGCCTCCGCCATCTGGAGCCCGAGGCCCCGCGAGCCGCCGGTGACGAGGGCGGCCTTGCCGGTGAGATCGAACAGCTTCTTCACGCTCATGGTGTCGCTCCTCGGGCCGCAGGGCCCGGTCAGAACCACGACGGCTTCGTTTCGGCGCAGGTGGCATCGAGCGCCGCGAGCATCGCGAGCGGGTGCCCGATGCGGGGCAGCTCCCAGCGGAAGAACCAGCGGCACGCCGCCAGCTTGCCCTCGTAGAAGTCGCGGTCCGCCGCGGGGGCGCCGCCGAGGCGGCGCGCGGCGGCGGCGCCCTGGCGGAGCCACATCCACGCGACGACCACGTCGCCGAAGCACTCGAGGTACGCGGCGGCGTTCGCGAGGCCGACGTCCGGGTCGGCGGCCGTCGCGGCGGCGAGGCGCTGCGTGACGGCGCGGAGCTGCTCGAACGCGCGGGCCAGCTCCTGCGCGTGGCCGCGGAGCCGCTCGTCGCCGGACGCGGCCTCCACGTCCCGCGCGATGGCGCGGCCGAGCAGCTCGAGGGAGCGCCCCCCGCCGGCGACGGCGCGGCGCGCGAGCAGGTCGAGCGCCTGGATGCCGTTCGTCCCCTCGTGGATCGGGTTCAGGCGGTTGTCGCGATAGAGCTGCTCGACGGGGTACTCGCGCGTGTAGCCGTAGCCGCCGTGGATCTGGATCGCGAGGCTCGACGCCTCGAGGCAGCGCTCGGACGGCCACGCCTTGGCGATCGGCGTGAGGAGGTCGAGGAGCGCTGCGGCCTCGCTCCGGTCCTCGGCGGACGCGCCGGTGTGCTGCTCGTCCACGAGCCGCGCGCAGTACAGGCACAGCGCGAGCCCGCCCTCCACGTAGGCCTTGCTCCGGAGCAGCATGCGCCGCACGTCCGGGTGCTCGATGATGGCGACGGGCGGCGCGAGCGGGTCGCGCGCCTTGAGCGGGCGGCCCTGGGGCCGCTCGCGGGCGTAGTCGAGCGCGTGCAGGTAGCTCGCCGTGCCGAGCATCACGGCGGCGAGCCCGACGCCGATGCGCGCCTCGTTCATCATGTGGAACATGCAGGCGAGGCCGCGGTTTGGCTCGCCGACGAGCTCGCCGACGCAGGCGCCGTTCTCCCCGAACGAGAGGTGCGTCGAGACGGTGCCTCGCCAGCCCATCTTGTGGAAGAGACCGGCGAGCGCCACGTCGTTCCGCTCGCCGAGCGAGCCGTCCTCGCGCACGCGGATCTTCGGCACGAGGAAGAGCGAGATCCCCTTCACGCCGGGCGGCGCGCCGGCGATCCGCGCGAGCACGAGGTGGACGATGTTCTCGGTGAGCTCGTGCTCGCCGCCGCTGATGAAGACCTTCGTGCCCGCGATGGAGAACGTCCCGTCCGGGCGTGGCGTCGCGCCGGTGCGGATGTCCGCGAGCGACGAGCCGGCCTGCGGCTCGGTGAGCGCCATGGTGCCGAAGAACCGCCCCGAGTGGAGGTGCGGCAGGTAGCGCCGCTTCTGCTCCGCCGTGCCGAACGTCGCGAGCAGGTTCGCGTTCGCGATGGTGAGGGAGGCGTAGGAGGTCGTGCCCACGTTCGCCGCCTCGAAGACCGCGTGGCAGGCCTTGGCCACGGTGACGGGGAGCTGCATCCCGCCGACCTCGTAGTCGCGCGCCGAGACCATGAACCCCGCGGCGACGAAGGCGTCGAGCGCCTCCTTCACCTCGGGGATGATCGCGACGCGCTCGCCGTCGAACGTGGGCTCCCGCTCGTCCGCCGCGCGGTTGTGCGGGGCGAACTTCGCGTCGGCGATGTCGAGGGCCGTGTCGAGCGCGGACAGGAACGTGTCGCGGGAGTGCTCGGAGAAGCGCGGGCGCCGGGTGAGCGCCTCCACGTCCAGCACCTCGAGGAGCTGGAACTCGAGGTCGCGGCGGCTCGCGATGCGGGACTTCATGGGGCGGCCTCGCGGAAGGAGTGGGCCGGTGGGGCGGCCGGAGCGCGCGCTCCCGCGGCGTGCGCCGCGCGGCTCGGAGGAGCGTTTCGCCTCATCGACGAGGCGCGTATGGTGCACTCCGCGCTTGCGGCAGTCAATCACGGCGTGTTACTGCGTGGCGCGTTGGTACGCATCCCGGACTCGCGTTTCGCACAGCGAAACGCGAAAAGGCCCCGCGGACCCCGCCCGGGGAGCCCGGATCGGAGGGACGAGATGGACCTCAGGTTCACCCCCGAAGAGCTGAAGTTCCGGGAGGAGGTCCGCGGCTTCATGGCCACGAGCCTCCCGCGGGAGATCCGGGAGAAGGTGCTCGGCGGGCTGCACACCTCGCGCGACGACACCGTCCGGTGGCAGCAGATCCTCCACAAGAAGGGCTGGGGTGCGCCGAACTGGCCCGTCGAGTTCGGCGGCACCGGCTGGGATCCGGTCCGCCAGTACGTCTTCGAGGAGGAGGGCTCCGCGGCGGGCGCGCCGCGCCAGCTCCCGTTCGGGCTGAAGATGGTCGGGCCGGTCCTCATGCGGTTCGGGAACGCCGCGCAGCAGAAGCGGTTCCTGCCGCGGATCGTCTCCGCCGAGGACTGGTGGTGCCAGGGCTACTCGGAGCCGGGCTCCGGCTCGGACCTCGCGTCGCTCAAGACGCAGGCCGAGCGCCAGGGCAACCGCTACGTCGTGAACGGGCAGAAGACCTGGATCACGCTGGCGCAGCACGCGGACTGGATCTTCTGCCTCGTGCGCACCGATCGCGCGGCGAAGCCGCAGGCGGGCATCTCGTTCCTGCTCATCGACATGCACTCGCCGGGCGTGACCGTGCGCCCGATCATCATGCTCGACGGCGGGCACGAGGTGAACGAGGTCTGGTTCGAGAACGTGGAGGTGCCGGCGGAGAACCTCGTCGGCAAGGAGAACGAGGGCTGGACCTACGCGAAGTTCCTCCTCGGCCACGAGCGCACGAACATCGCCGGGATCGGCGCGTCGAAGCGCGAGCTGGCGCGCCTCAAGCACATCGCCGGCCAGGAGAAGAAGCACGGGCGGCCGCTCCTCGAGGACCCGTTCTTTGCCGCGCGCGTGGCACAGGTCGAGATCGACCTCATGGCGCTCGAGATCACGAACCTGCGCGTCGTGTCGGCCGAGGCGGAGCGCCGCGCGCCGGGCCCCGAGGCCTCGCTCCTCAAGATCAAGGGCACCGAGATCCAGCAGGCGCTGACGGAGCTCATGATGCAGGCGGTCGGCCCGTACGCGCTGCCGTTCCGGCGCGAGGCGATGGAGGCGGGCTTCGCGGGCCCGGCGGCCGGCCCCGCGTACGCGGCGCCGCTCGCCGCGACGTACTGCAACATGCGGAAGGCGTCGATCTACGGCGGCTCGAACGAGATCCAGAAGAACATCATCAGCCAGATGATCCTCGGCCTCTAGGAGCGCGCATGCACTTCGGCCTCACTCCAGAGCAGCAGCTCCTCGGGGACACCGTCCAGCGGTTCCTCGCGCGCGAGTACGGGTTCGAGGCGCGGCGGAAGATCGTGAAGACGGCCGAGGGCTGGAGCCGCGACGTCTGGGGCAAGTTCGCCGAGATGGGCCTCCTCGGCCTGCAGGTGCCGGAGGCGCACTTCGGCATGGCGCCGGCGACGGTCGAGACGCTCCTCACCATGACCGCCATGGGGAGGGCGCTCGTGGTCGAGCCCTACCTCGCGTCCGCCATCCTCGGCAGCGCGCTCGTCCGCGAGCTCGGCTCCTCCGCGCAGCAGGAGGCGCTCCTGCGGCCGATG
>DASSQM010000231.1:0-4398 GCA_035702465.1 Anaeromyxobacter sp.
AGCAGTCCATGCGGCGCTTCGATCAGGCGCGCTGGATCCTCACCGGGAGCGTCGTGGCGACGCTCCTCGCCGCGCTCCTCATCGGGGTGCGGCTGGCGCGCTCCATCACGCGCCCCATCGACGAGCTCGTCGCAGCGACGCGCGCCATCGCGGGCGGCGATCTGGGCTTCACCACCGGGCTGCGGGACCGCACCGAGTTCGGCGAGCTGGCGAAGCACTTCAACTCGATGAGCGCGGCGCTGCGCGACCGGACCCAGGCCCTCCAGTCGGAGATCGAGGAGCGCAAGAGCGCCGAGGCGCGCCTGCTCTACGACGCGTTCCACGACGCGCTCACCGGCCTGCCGAACCGCGCGCTCTTCCTGGACCGCCTCGAGCACGCGATCGGCTCCGGCGAGCGCCACCCCGAGGAGCGGTACGCGGTGCTGTTCCTCGACCTCGACCGCTTCAAGGTGATCAACGACAGCCTCGGCCACCTCGTGGGCGACCACCTGCTCGTGGCCGTGGGCGAGCGGATCGGCAGCTCGCTGCGCCCCGGGGACACGGTGGCCCGCCTCGGCGGCGACGAGTTCGGCGTCCTCCTCGAGGGCCTGCGCGAGGCGCCCGACGCCACGATGGTCGCGGAGCGCATCCAGCGGTCGCTCTCGCGCAGCGTCGTCGTCGAGGGGCATGAGATGTTCGTCACGGCCTCGATCGGCATCGCGGTCCAGTCGGATCGCTACACCAAGCCCGACCAGGTCCTCCGCGACGCCGACATCGCCATGTACCAGGCGAAGCTCAAGGGGAAGGCCTGCAGCGAGCTGTTCGACGCGGCGATGCACGGCAGCGTCGTCGACCGCATGCAGCTCGAGGCCGACCTGCGCCGCGCGGTCGAGCACGGCGCCGAGTTCGTGCTCCACTACCAGCCCATCGTCGCGCTCCGGACCGGGAAGCTCATCGCCGTCGAGGCGCTCGTGCGCTGGCGCCACGCCGCGCGCGGGCTCCTCGCGGCGAACGACTTCGTGCCGCTCGCCGAGGAGAGCGGCATCATCCAGCCGCTCGGCGAGTGGGCCATCCGCGCCGCCTGCACCCAGCTCCGCCAGTGGCAGGAGCACTTCCCCGCCCTCGCCGGCGTGACGCTCAGCGTGAACGTCTCCGGGCGGCAGTTCCGGCGCCAGGACTGCGTGGAGTCCCTCCGGCGCATCGTGCGCGAGGCGGACATCGACCCGCGCCAGCTCGCCATCGAGGTGACCGAGAGCGTCATCATGGACGACGTGGAGGCGAGCGCGGCGAAGCTCGGACGGCTGCGCGACATGGGCGTCCAGATCCACGTCGACGACTTCGGCACGGGCTACTCGTCGCTCTCGTACCTCCACCGGTTCCCCATCACCGCGGTGAAGATCGACCAGTCGTTCGTGTCCGGGCTGCCCTCGCAGGAGAGCGAGGAGGTCATCAAGGCCATCGTGTCGATCGCGGAGAGCCTCGACTTCGACGTCATCGCCGAGGGGATCGAGGCCGCGCCGCAGCTCGCGAAGCTCGAGGAGCTTCGCTGCCGGTATGGGCAGGGCTTCCTCGTCTCTCGCCCGATGGAGGGATCTGCGCTGGAGGCGTGGGTTCTCGCGCAGTCGCGCAGCGTCGCCTGACGGTCGACCTGCGACCGGCTGCCGCAGTCTGACGCGCCGCCCCGAGCGCTATCGGCCACGCGCTCACGCCGCCCCGCGAGGCCGCGGCAACCGCCCGTAAGGGCTCGGTTTTCCTCCGGCCGTTCCGTTGACCCCCCGCCGTACCCGGACCTATACTCCCGAGGAATCGGCGTTTTTCCTCCCTGCGAGTCCCGGCCGAGAGATCCCATCTTGAGCGCACCATCCCTGGACGAGCAGATCCGTTCTCATCTCGAGACGCTGGAGGCCGCCCCGGGCGATCTGCGCGCGTTCCACGCGCTCGAGTCGCTCTACGAGGACGCGTCCCGCTGGGAGGACCTCATCGCCCTCTACGAGGGGTTCTCGCGCGCGAGCCACGCGGGGGCGCCGCTCCTCGCGAAGGCCGCGACGCTCGCGCACGAGAAGCTGCGCAACGTCGCCCGCGCCGAGGAGCTCTACCGGCAGCTCCTGCAGGCGGACCCCACCCACGAGGCGGCGCTCCGCTCCATCGCGCGGATCCTGGAGGAGCGCGAGGACTGGCCCGCCCTCGCGGCGGCGCTCGATCGCGAGGCGCAGGCGGAGGCCGACCCGCGCGAGGCGGCGCGGCTCACGGTCCGGCTGGGGGTGCTCCACGAGGAGAGGCTCGGGCGCCGTGATCGGGCCGCGCTCCTGTACGCGCGGGCGGTGCGGCTCGATCCCTCCAGCGAGGAGGCGCGCACGCGCGGCCTCGCCTGCTTCACGGCGCTGCGCCGCTTCGGCCAGGCGAAGCGAATGCTCGACGCCGCGCGCGACGCCGGCGGCGACCGGCGAGCGCTCGCGGCCGAGTACGCCCGGCTCGGGGCGCTCCTCGTCGACGAGCCGCTCGAGCACGACCTCGCCATGGACGCCCTCATCGAGGCGGCCGCGCTCGACCGCTCGGCCCCCGGGGCGGCGCAGGCGCGCGAGCGGCTCAAGGCGTTCCCGCGCAGCTGGCGCGAGGAGGCGAGCGCGCTCGAGGCCGCGGCCCAGCGGGCCCAGGACCGGCGCCAGGCGGCGGCCCTGCACCTGCGCATCGCGCAGATCCACGCCGCGTACGATCCCGACGGGTGGACGCGCGCGCACGAGCGCGTGGAGCGCGCCTGGGCGCTCGCCCCCGGCGAGCCCGTGGCGCTCGACCTGCTCGCCCGCGTGTGGGCGGAGAAGGGCGATCACCGCGGGCACGCCGACGCGCTCGCGCGGCTCGCCGCCGCGACGCGCGATCGCGCCGCGCTCGTGCTCCTCCACGTCGAGATGGCGCGGCTCGACGTCGTGCGCTTCGGCGACGCGGACAGCGCGCTCGCGGCGCTCGAGCGCGCCCTCGAGCTCGACCCCGCCTGCGAGAGCGCCGCGCTCCAGGCGTTCGAGTACCACGCCGACGCGGGGCGGTTCGACCGCGCCCTCGCCGTGCTGGAGCGCCACCTCGCCGCCGCGCCGGAGAAGTCCGCCCACGCGCCGCTGCGCGTGCGCGCCGCCGCGCTCGCGAAGGACAGGCTCCAGGATCCGGTGCGCGCCCGGCGGCACCTCGAGGCCGCGCTCCGCTCGGATCCCGGCAACGCGGAGGGCGCCGCCGCGCTCGTGCCGCTCCTCGCCGACGCGGGCGAGTGGGCGAAGCTCGCGGGCCTCCTCGAGGTGGCGGCCTCGTTCGCGCGCGACCCCCAGGAGCGCGTGAAGCTCCTCGAGCGGCTCGCGGACGTCCAGCAGGAGCGGCTCGGGAAGCCGCGCGACGCGCTGCGCACGCTGTCGCGCGCGCTCGCCGCCGAGCCGGCCCGCGCGCAGACGCGCAAGGCCATGGAGGGCGCCGCGGCCCGCGCCGACGCGTTCCTCGACCTGGCGCGCGCCTACCGCTCGGCGGCGGCCAGCGACGCGGCCGACAAGAAGGCGAAGAAGACGCTGCTCCGGCGCGTGGCGGAGATCTTCGACCGCGACCTCGAGAAGCCGGACGAGGCCGTGCGCGCCTGGCGCGAGATCGTCGACCTCGATCCCGAGGACAGGGGCGCCACCGCCGCGCTCGAGTCCTGCATGGCGCGCGCGGGGCAGCAGGAGGAGCTCGCCCGCGAGCTCGACCAGCGCCGCAGCCGCGCGACGGGCGAGGAGCGGCGTGCGCTGTGCGTGAAGCTCGCGCGCCTCTGGAACGACTCGGCGCGGTTCGAGGAGGCGGCCCGCGTCTGGCGCGACGCCCTCGAGATCGCGCCGGACGACGAGGAGTGCCTGTGGGGCCTCCACGCCGCGCTCGAGGCGACGCCGGGCCCCCGCGCCGCGGAGGAGCGCACCCAGGTGCTCGCGGCGCTCGCCACGCGCGCGAAGGGCCCGGCCGAGCGCGCCGCCATCGAGGTCGCGCGCGCCGAGGCGCTCGCCGACGGCCTGGGGCGGCACGCCGAGGCGGCCGCCGCCGCGCTCGCGGTGCTCCAGGCCGGCGCCGGCGGGCCGTCGCCGCGCGCCGACGCCATCCACCTCCTCGAGCGGCTCCTCGAGAAGGGCGTGGAGCCGCTCGAGATCACCCGCGCGCTCGTCCCCGCCTACGCCGCGGCGGGCGAGCCCGCGAAGCAGGCGGCCGCGCTCGAGGCGCTCGCGAAGCGCATGCCGCCGGACGCGGACCCCCGCGAGCGCGCGCGCCACTGGCTCGACGCCTCGGCGCTGCGGGCCGAGCGGCTCGGCGACGTCCGCGGCGCGCTCTCCGCCGCCGCCTCCGCGCTGCGCGCCTGCCCCGATCACCCGGACGCCCGGCGCCCGTGCGAGGCGCTCGCGCGCGAGGTCGGCGCGCACC
>DASSQM010000232.1:0-2356 GCA_035702465.1 Anaeromyxobacter sp.
CGCGGACAAGTCGTCGACGAACTTCGGCTCCACGCGCGTGAAGGCGTGGAGGGACGTGTGGGGTGCCGGGCAGGGCGTGGGGACGATCGACGACGTCCCGCCCGTCCGGGATCTCGTCGCGCGCCTCGCGCGCGAGTACGAGGAGGCGCGGCGCGCGCTCGCATGACCGCGCCGTGGAGGCGGACAACATGGCTTCGCAGACGCCCAACGTCGTCGTCGAGGTGAAGGACCGCATCGCGCGTCTCGAGCTGGCGCGCGTCGAGAAGAAGAACGCGCTCACGGCCGACATGTACCGCGCCCTCGCGGATGGCCTCGCCCTGGCCGACGGCGACGCTCGCGTCCGGGCGGTGCTCCTCCATGGCCGCCCCGATTGCTTCTGCGCCGGGAACGATCTCGAGGACTTCCTCGAGCGCGACCTCACGAAGGAGTCGCCGGCCCTGGACTTCTTGCGGCGGATCGCCGAGTCGCGGAAGCCCATCGTCGCCGCGGTGGGCGGTCCCGCCGTCGGCATCGGGACGACGATGCTGCTCCACTGCGATCTCGTGTACGCGGCCCCGGGCGCGCGGTTTCAGCTCCCGTTCGTGCCGCTCGGGCTCGTGCCCGAGGCCGCGTCGTCGCTCCTCCTCCCCATGCTCGCGGGCCACGCCCGCGCGGCGGAGCTGCTCCTCCTCGGGCAGCCGTTCGACGCCGCCAAGGCGGTCGCGGCGGGGATCGTCACCGAGGTGATCCCGGAGGCAGAGCTCCTCGATCACGCCCGCGCCGCCGCTGACCGGCTCGCGGCGCTGCCGGCCGAGGCGCTCCGGCTCACGAAGGACCTCCTGAAGCGCGCCCGCGCGCCGGCCGTCGCGGAGAGGATGCGCGTAGAGGGCCAGCTCTTCGCCGAGCGGCTCGCGTCCCCGGAGGCGAGGGAAGCGATGACGGCCTTCCTCGAGAAGCGGAAGCCGGACTTCTCGCGGTTCGATTGAAGGAGCCTGACAGCGCTGCTCAGGGCGGCGTATGACGGGACTGTCCATGGCGATACTGATCCTGGGACTCGCGTTGTTCCTCGGCGCGCACTCGACCCGCATCGTCGCCGATGAGTGGCGAAGCGCGATGGTGGCGCGGCTGGGGCTGAATCGCTGGAAGGGGCTCTACTCGCTGATCTCGCTCATCGGCTTCGTGCTCGTCGTCTGGGGATACGGACGGGCGCGGGCAGAGGCGGTGTCTCTGTGGTCGCCCCCGACCTGGACCGCTCACGCGGCCGCGCTGCTGACCGTTCCAGCGTTCGTCCTGCTCGCCGCCACGTACGTGCCGCGGAACCAGATCCAGGCGGCCATCCACCATCCCATGGTGATCGGCGTGCAGCTCTGGGCGCTGGCCCATCTGCTCGCCAATGGAACGCTGCCGGCCGCCGTGCTCTTCGGCGCCTTCCTCGCCTGGGCGTTGCTCAGCTTCCTCGCCGCGCGCCGCCGCGACCGGGTCGAGGGGCGCGTCTACGCGGCGGGCACGCCGGCCATGACGCTTGCAGCCGTGGCCATCGGCGCCGGACTGTGGGCGGGGTTCGCGTTCTGGCTGCACCAGCGGTTGATCGGGGTGGCGCCGCTCGGGTGAGCCGCGCGAGACGGCGGCGCCTCGAGCGCCGCGGCGCGGCGTGCAGCGCGCTCGTGTGGCGAGCCGGCGAACGCCCCCACCGGGGAGTATGGCCGGGTACCGGTTCCGCGTATGCCCTGCGTGTATCTCTCCAGCGAGGCAAACGCATGGCGGCGAGGACACCCGACTCCGATCCGCAGGAGACCGCCGAATGGCTCGAGGCGCTCGAGGGCGTGCTCGAGCGCGAGGGCCCGGAGCGGGCCCACTTCCTCGTCGAGCAGCTCATCGACCGCGCGCGACGCGCCGGCGCGTACGTCCCGTTCTCGGCGAACACGGCGTACGTGAACACCATCCCGGTGGAGCTGCAGCCAGGCTTCCCCGGCGACTTCGCGCTCGAGCAGACGATCCGCCACTACGTCCGCTGGAACGCGATGGCGATGGTCGTGCGCGCGAACAAGCACACGAACGTCGGCGGCCACATCGCGAGCTTCGCCTCCGCCGCCACGCTGTACGACGTCGGCTACAACCACTTCTGGCGCTCGGGGACGCCGGAGAAGGGCGGCGACCTCCTCTTCATCCAGGGTCACTCGGCACCGGGGATCTACGCGCGCGCGTACCTGCTCGGGCTGCTCAGCGAGGACCAGCTCGACCACGTCCGCCAGGAGGTCGAGGGCAAGGGGCTCTCCTCGTACCCGCACCCGTGGCTCATGCCCGAGTTCTGGCAGTTCCCCACCGTCTCGATGGGGCTCGGGCCGCACATGGCCATCTACCAGGCGCGGTTCATGAA
>DASSQM010000233.1:0-6156 GCA_035702465.1 Anaeromyxobacter sp.
GGCGCGGTAGATGTTGAGCCCGTCGATCTCGTCGACCTCCGCCCGGGCGACCGCCCACGCGAGCGCGTTCTCCTTCACGTCCTGCGCCAGGCGCTCGCGCTCCTTGCGGTCGAGCTGCTTCGAGTCGTCGATGCCGCGCGGGCGGTACTCCCGCGGCAGGACGCACGCGGCGGCGACGACGGGCCCCGCCAGCGGCGCCATGCCGGCCTCGTCCACCCCCGCGACGTGGATCACGCCCCGCTCCCACAGCTCCCGCTCGTAGCGGAGCAGGTGCCGGAGGCGCTGCCCCTCGGCGCGGTTCTCCTCGCGGCGCTTGCGGACGAGCCGCAGCACCTCGCGCGCGCCCGCCCTCGGGTCCGCCTCGAGCAGCGCCTCGAGCCCCTCCGGGAGCGGCCGCTCCCCGCCGACGAACCGCTCGCGCAGCTCGGCGACGGACAGGCGGCAGAGGTCCTCGAGGCGCATCCGGAGGGACTGTACCTGCCTGCCGCGGGGGTCGGGAAGTGACCTCGAACGTGCCCGTGTCCGTGTCCGAAGACGTGGCACGGGCGCGGAGCGTCACCGCTGACACTTGGGACAGAAGTACGTCGACCGCTGCGCCTGCACCACCCGCGCGATCTTCGCCCGCTTGCACCGCGGGCACCTCTCGCCCTCCCGTCCGTACACGAGGAACGGGTTCTCCGACCCCGGCTCCTCCACGTACGTGATCTCCGGCCCCTCCTCGCGCGCGATGCTCTCCTTCACCGACGCGAGCACCGCGTCCGCCAGCGCGCGCGCCTCCCGCTGCGAGAGCGAGCTCCCCTTCCGCCGCGGGTCGATGCGCGCCCGGAACAGCGCCTCCGACGCCTGGATGTTGCCCACGCCCGGCAGGAGCGCCTGGTCCATGATGCGGACCTTCACGGAGAGCCTCGATCTCGCGAAGGCGTCGTGGAGCCGCGCGACGTCGATCCCCTGCTCGAGCGGGTCCGGACCCAGCGCGCGGATCTCGGGGACCTCCTCGAACCGGGCGCCGGGGACCACGCGCAGCCGCCCGAAGAGCCGCATGTCGCAGAAGTGGAGGACCGACCCGTCGTCGAGCCGGAACCGCGCGCGCGAGAAGCGGGGGGGCTCCGCCTCCTCCCCGTCGCGCAGGAGCCACTTCCCCGTCATGCCGAGGTGCGCGAGGAGGCCGAGCGGACCGCGCTCCTTCTCGAGCGAGACGAGCAGGTTCTTGCCGATGCGGCGGATGGCGCCGAACCGGGCGCCGCCCAGGGCGCGCGCGAACGCCGCCGGCGCCGCCGGGCGGAAGACGTACCGCGCGCCGCGGTCGGCCTCGACGGTCTCGATCGTCCGGCCCTTCGTCCACGCGCGGAGGTTCCGCGCCGCGATCTCGACCTCCGGAAGCTCCGGCATCGCTCGTCACCCCGTGGCCGTGCCCCTGCCCGGCTTCTCGAACACCGCCAGGAAGAACCCGTCCGTCCCGTGGCGGTGCGGATACAGCTGCAGCCTGCCGTCCGCGGAAGCGAGCGCGCGGGCGCGGTCCTCCCCGAGGAGGCGCGCGAGCGGCGCGGGCCGGAGCCCCACCTCGCGCTCCGCGAAGTCGGCGACCTCGTCGTTCTCGGTCCGGCCGAGGGAGCACGTCGCGTAGACGAAGCGGCCGCCGGGCCGCACGAGCGCCGCGAAGCGGGCGACGAGCATGCGCTGGATCCCCGCGAAGCGCTCGGGGTCGCCCTCGGCGAGCCGCCAGCGCGCGTCCGGCTTCCGCCGCAGCGTGCCGAGGCCGCTGCACGGCGCGTCGACGAGCACGACGTCGGCCTTCCCCGCCAGGTCGCCGAGCTCCGCCTCCGCGTCGTCGCCGGCGGGGACGACGCGGAACCGCACGTTGTGCGCGTGCGCGCGGCGCGCGCGGCGGCGGGCCTCGTCGAGGCGCCCCCCGTCCGCGTCGAGCGCGTAAAGCGCGCCCTTGTTGCGCATCTCGGCCGCGAGCGCGAGCGACTTCCCGCCGGCGCCGGCGCAGGCGTCGACGACGATCCACCCGGACCGCGCGCCGCAGGCGAGCGCGATGAGCTGGCTGCCCTCGTCCTGGATCTCGAACCTCCCCTCCTTGAAGGCGCGGAGCGCGAAGGCGTTCTCGCGCCCGTCGAGGACGAGCCCCCACGGCGAGAAGCGCGTCGGCTCCGCGCCCACGCCCTCCGCTGCGAGGCGCGCCCGGAGGTCGTCGCGGTCGCCGGCGAGGAGGTTCGCGCGCACCGTGAGCGGCGCGCGCTCGTTGAGCGCCGCCGCGAGCACGCGCGCCTCCTCGAGGCCGAGCTCGCGCTCGAGCCGTGCCGCGATCCAGCGCGGGAGCGACGCCTCGGCGGCGAGCCGGTCGACGGGATCGGCGATCGCGGCGATGCGCGCGTCGGCCTCGGCGAGCGGCGCGAGCGCCTTCGCGGGCACGCCGAGCCGGCGCGCCGCGTCGGCCGCGGGGACCGCGCCGGAGCGCGCGAGCCACGCGGCGTAGCGGAGCGCGAGCGAGGGCCGGCCGCCGAGCAACAGGTCGAGCTGCCCCTGCCAGCGGGTGATCCCGTAGACGGCCTCGGCGACCGCCCGCCGCTCCGAGGCCCAGAGCGCCCGCTCGCGGCGCAGCGCCCGCTCGAGCGCGCGGTCCGCGAGCCAGCCCTGGTCGTGGACGAGCCCGTGGACCTCGAGCACGAGGGCGTCGACGAGGTCGTTGCGGTTCGGCCGCGGGCGCGCGGGCTTCGGCACGCCGTTCTTCTACAGGGCGGCCTACAGCGCGTCGAGCACGGCCGCGACGTGCCCTTCCACCTTCACCTTGGGGAACACCTGCTCGACCTTCCCCTCCGGCCCGACCACCACCGTGGTCCGCTCCGTCCCCATCACCTTCTTCCCGTACATGTTCTTCTCCTTCCAGACGCCGTACGCCTTCTGCACCCTGGCGTCCTCGTCGGAGAGGAGCGGGAACGGGAGCCCGAGCTTCGCCTTCCACCGCTTCTGCGTCGCCGGAGGGTCCCTCGAGATGCCGACCACCGCCGCCTTCTTCCTCTCGAACGCGTCGACTTCGTCCCGGAAGTCGCTGGCCTCCTGCGTTCAGCCGGAGGTGTTCGCCTTCGGGAAGAAGAACAGCACGAGCCGGCGCCCCTCGAAGTCGGACAGCTTCACGACGTTGCCCTCTTCGTCCGGGAGCGCGAAAGTCGGGGCCTTCTTGCCCACCTCGAGCGCCATGGAGCCTCCTCGTGTCTGGCCGCCGTAGGCGTACCCGACCCGGACACCGGAAGCAGGCCCCCGTGCGGGTCGGGGCGGGCACGGTGCTGCTCGCGTGGGCGAACGATCGCGACGGCGCGAAGGTCGACGTGCGCGCGCTCGACGCCGCCTCGCGGCGCGCGCGGGCGCCGTTCTCGTGCCTCGGCTGCGGCGAGCCCGTCGTGGCGCGGCTCGGCGCGGTGCGCGCCCGCCACTTCGCGCACCGGCCCGGCTCGGCGTGCCCGCTCACGGCGCCCGAGACGGCCCTCCACCTCGACGCGAAGGAGCGCCTCCTCGCCCTCTGCCGCGACGCGTTCGCGGGCGCACGGCGCGTGCGCGTGCTCGCGCGGTGCCCGGAGTGCCGCAGGCCGGAGCCGCGCGATCTCGCCGGCCTGGGCGACGCCGCGGTCGCAGAGGGCGCGGTCGGCCCGCTCCGCGCCGACGTGCTCGTGCTCGCGCGCGGCGCTCCGGCGCTCGCCCTCGAGGTGCGCGTCACGCACGCGCTCGACGCGGGAAAGGAGGCGGCGCTGGCGGGCGCCGCGATCCCGTTCGTCGAGATCGACGCGCGCGACGAGTGGCTGCGCGAGGAGGCGGGCGCCGCCTCCATCGGCGCCGCGCGCAGCGCCGGGTTCCCGCGCTGCGCGGCGTGCGCCGGCGCCGCCCGGCTCGACGCGGAGCGCGCCAAGGGCGGCGAGGCCGCCGAGGTCGCCGAGCTCGAGCAGTACCGCGCGCGCGGCCTGCTGGGCCGGGCCTCGCCCGATCCGGACGGCCTCGAGGCGATCGCCCGCCGCTTCCGCTGCCCGGAGTGCGGCGGCGGCGCGCTCGAGCGCGGCGAGGCGATCCTCCGCCACGCCTGCCCGGGCGCGGCGGCCCGCCCGGTCGCCTGGAGGGGGATCGCCGGCGAGGCGATCGCCCTCTCCTGGTGGAGCCGCTAAGCGTCTGTTTCCGCTCCGGATTCGGCTGCCCTGCGGGCGCTTTCCCCCGCGGCGTCGCGACCTTGCGGGCGATGGGGGGGTGTGTTAATTGACCGTCCCCTGCGCGCCCTCGGGCACGCGGGTCCGCCCTCGCGGCGGAAAGCAGCCAAATTCACACACTCCACGCATCGGCGCGCCCCGGTGCTCCCGGTGGACGAGAGTTCCCCGGGATTCGGCGCGGCCTACGACGCGGGAGTGGCGGACATCGAACCGGAGAGGATCATGGAGACCCAGCAGCAGCCGCAGAACCCGACCGCGCCCGCCCCCGAGGCGGCCCCCGCGGCACCGGAGACCTCGATGGCGGGCGCCCTCGGCACGACGGGTACCGCCATCACGATGAAGCAGCTCCTCGAGGCGGGCGTCCACTTCGGGCACCAGACGAAGCGCTGGAACCCGAAGATGAAGCCGTACATCTTCGGCGCCCGCAACGGCATCTACATCATCGATCTACAAAAGACCGTCGGGCTCGCCCGCGGCGCGCTCCGCTTCGTCTCGGACGCCGTCGCGAAGGGCGGGTCGGTGCTCTTCGTCGGCACGAAGAAGCAGGCGCAGGACGCCATCCGCGAGGAGGCGACGCGCTCCGCGATGTTCTCCGTGACGAACCGCTGGCTCGGCGGGACGCTCACGAACTTCAAGACGGTGAAGCAGGGCATCGACCGCCTCAAGGCGATCGAGAAGATGGCCGCCGACGGCACCTACGAGCGCCTCCCGAAGAAGGAGGTCGCCTCGCTCGAGCGCGAGCGCGAGAAGCTCGAGAAGAACCTCGGCGGCATCAAGGAGATGAGCCGGCTCCCCGCGGCGGTCTTCGTCATCGACACGAAGAAGGAGTACATCGCCGTCCACGAGGCCAACCGCCTCGGCATCCCGGTGGTCGCGGTGGTGGACACGAACTGCGATCCCGAGGGCATCGACTACGTCATCCCCGGCAACGACGACGCCATCCGGTCCATCCGGCTCTTCACGAGCAAGATGGCCGAGGCGTGCATCGAGGGGAAGGCGCGCTACGCCTCCTGGGTCGCCGAGCACGGCGGCAAGGACGAGCGCCGCGAGGGCGAGGAGGATCGCGACGCGGCGAGCGAGCGCGGCCAGAAGGATCGCCGCGAGCGGCGCGACCGCCGCGGACCGCGACGCGAGCGCGAGCCGCGCGAGGACCGCGCCGCGGCGAGCGCCAACGTGGAGGTCGTGCGCAAGGGCGAGGTGACGCCCGCCGCGCCGGCCGAGGGCGCCGGCCCGGCGAAGACGTAGCGCACGAGCAGGCGCGGGAATTCACCGAGGGCGGGCCCAAGCGGCCCGCCCGAAGTTTTCGAAGGAAGGGAGACGGACGTGGCCGAAGTGAGCGCGAGTCAGGTGAAGGAGCTCCGGGAGAAGACCGGGGCGGGGATGATGGACTGCAAGAAGGCGCTCTCCGAGACGGGCGGCGACTTCGCGAAGGCGGAGGAGCTCCTCCGCAAGAAGGGCCTCAGCGCCGCCGCGAAGAAGGCGACGCGCGCCGCCACCGAGGGCGCGGTGGCGAGCTACATCCACATGGGCGGCAAGATCGGCGTCCTCATCGAGGTGAACTGCGAGACGGACTTCGTCGCGCGCACCGACGGCTTCCAGACGCTCGTGAAGGACCTCGCGATGCAGATCGCCGCGGCCGCGCCGCAGTGGCTCCGCCGCGAGGAGGTCCCGAAGGACATCGTCGCGAAGGAGGTCGAGATCGCGAAGGCGCAGGCGCGCGACCAGAAGAAGCCCGAGGCGATCCTCGAGAAGATCGCGGTGGGCAAGATGGAGAAGTTCTACGCGGAGTTCTGCCTCCTCGAGCAGCCGTTCGTGAGGGACGACAAGAAGAAGATCCAGGACGTCCTCAACGAGGCGGTCGCGAAGACCGGCGAGAACATCCAGATCCGCCGCTTCGCCCGGTTCGTCCTCGGCGAGGGCCTCGAGAAGAAGCAGGAGAACCTCGCGGAGGAGATCGCGAAGG
>DASSQM010000234.1:0-11182 GCA_035702465.1 Anaeromyxobacter sp.
GAGGCCCGCCCACCCGTGGGCGGCGCCGCGCTGGACCGTGAGCAGGACGGCCCTGCGGAATCGCGATCGCGCGTAGCGGAGCACGACCCTCGCGATGGAGTCCCGCTCCTTGACGACCCCGAGAAACCGGATCGCCTCGTCGAACCCCAGCGGCGAAGGCTCCGGCTCGCTCGGCGCCGCCGACCGGACGAGGCGCGCGGGCGGCGCGTGCCCGGGCGCGGAGGAGAGCGCGGCCATCACCTGCGCCGGCACGTCGGCAGCCGGCGGCGGCGCTTCCGGCTGCGGCTGGAGGAGGTCCGTGAGCTCGATGACGTCGTCCGGTGGCGCGGCCGGAGCGGGCGGTGCGGGGCTCGCCGCCGGCGGCGCCGCCGGCGCGGGGCGAGCGGGGAGCGCCGGGGCGGCGGGCGGGGCCGGCGGGCGCTGGGCGGACGCGTCCCACACCTTCCCGTAGAGCGCCTGGAACTCGTCCTCCTCCATGAGGTCGCCCGCGGAGGGCGGCTCCGCCGGCTTCGGCGCCTGCCCGCTCACCCGCGGCGCGAGCCCGGCGAATGCGACCTCGATGCCGCGCAGGTTGCGCTCGAGCCCGTAGGTCTCGCGCAAGAGCGCCCAGACCCGCGCCTCCGGGACGACGATGGGGTGCACCTGCTTGCCGGTCGCGAACGCGACCTCGTCCAGCATGGCGAGGTCGCGGGGGTCGACGACGAGGAGCGCGAGGCGCCGGTCCGCGACGACGTACGGGACGGCGTCCCACCGATCGGCGATCTCGGGGCGGAGGAGCGCGGTCGCGTTCGGATCGAGGCGCATCTCGCCGAACAGCGACGGGAGCGCGTGCTGGCGCCCCAGCGCGCGCGCGAGCGCCTCCTCGGAGACCGCGCGCAGCTCGAGCAGGTTCGTGCCGAGCCGGCCGCCGAAGATCACCTGGTTCTGGAGCGCGTCGCGGAGCGCCTGCGGCGTGCAGGCGTGCTCCTGGACGAGCAGGTCTCCGAGGCGGGGCGGCACGCGGCGATGATACCGCGCGGTGGGCGCTCACGCCCTCCCCGGCCGCGTCAGCTTGCGCGCGTCGAGGATGCGCCGCGCCTCGCCCGGCGTCAGGCCGCCCTGCGTCGACGCCACCTCCACGATGGACTTCCTCGACCGGACCGACTCCTTCACGATCTCCGCCGCGCGCGCGTAGCCGATGCGCGGCGCGAGCGCGGTCGCGAGGCTCACCGTGCGCTCGGCGAAGTGACGGCAGCGCGCCGCGTCCGCCTCGAGCCCGCGGGCGCAGCGCTCGTCGAACGCGCGCACCGCGGCCGCGGCGATCTCGAGCGCGTGGCAGAGGTCCCAGGCGACGAGCGGCATCATCACGTTGAGCTCGAGCTGGCCGCCGCTCGCGGCCCACGCGATCGCGGAGTCGAGCCCGACGATCTGGTACGACACCATGGCGAGCATCTCCGCCATGGACGGGTTCACCTTCCCCGGCATGATCGAGGAGCCGGGCTGCACCGGCGGGAGCCTGAGCTCGGCGAGGCCCGTGTTCGGGCCGCTCCCGAGGAGGCGGACGTCGCCCGAGATGCGGAGGAGCTCCAGCGCCGCGCTGCGGAGCGCCGCCGAGAGCGCGACCACCGGCGCGAGCGACTGCATCGCGTAGAAGAGGTTCGGCGCGGGCGTGAACGGCACGCCGGTCAGCTTCTCCAGCTCCTTCACCACGAGCGCGCGGTAGCGCGGGTGGGCGTTCAGCCCGGTCCCCACCGCGGTCCCGCCGATCCCGAGCACCGACAGCTCCGGCAACGCATCGCGCACGCGCCGCGCCGCCGCGGCGATCGCGGCCGCCCAGCCGGAGACCTCCTGCCCGAGCGTGAGCGGCGTCGCGTCCATGAGGTGCGTCCGCCCGGACTTCACGACGTCCTTCCACGCCTCGGCCTTCCGCTCGAGCGTCTCGGCGAGCGCGGACAGCGCGTCGACGACGGCGGGGGCGAGGTCGAGCGCGGCGAGGCGGATGGCGGTCGGCACGACGTCGTTCGTCGACTGCGCCATGTTCACGTCGTCGTTCGGGTCGACGAGCCGCTCGGCGCCGCGGCGGCCGCCGAGGAGCTCGGTGGCGCGGTTCGCGAGCACCTCGTTCACGTTCATGTTGTGGGACGTGCCGGCGCCGGCCTGGTAGGCGTCGACGACGAACTGATCGCGCCACCTCCCCGCGAGCACCTCGCGCGCCGCGGCCTCGATGGCGCGCGCCTTCTTCGCGGGGAGGAGCCCGAGCCGCGCGTTCACCCGCGCCGCCGCGAGCTTGATGCGCACCGTCGCGTCGACGAACGCGGGGTGCGCGCGCAGCCCGGAGATCGGGAAGTTCTGCACGGCGCGGGCCGTCTGCGCGCCGTAGAGCGCCGACGCGGGCACCGGCATCTCGCCGAGCGTGTCCTTCTCGATGCGGGTCGCCTCGCCGCCGGCCCGCGCCCGTGCGCCGGCCCGGGCCACCGAGCGGCCTCGGTGCTCCCGCGCGCCGCGCGGCGCCATCACGGCACCACGAGCCGCACCGGCGACTCGAGGATCGCCTTCAGCGTCTGGAGGAACCTCGCGCCGGCGGCGCCGTCGATGACCCGGTGATCGCCGGAGAGGCCGAGCCGCATCCGCTCCATCGCGACGACCTGGCCGGTCGCGTCGTCGATCCACGGCACCTTCTGGACCGTGCCGACCGCCAGGATCGCCGCCTCGGGCGGGTTGATGACCGCGTAGAACGCCTCGATCCCGAACATGCCGAGGTTCGAGATCGTGAACGAGGCGCCCTGGTACTCGTCCGGCTCGAGGCGCTTCTCTCGCGCGCGCCCGGCGAGCTCGCGGATCTCGGCCGCGATCTCGAAGACGGTCTTCGCGTCCGCGTCGCGCACGACGGGCGTGATGAGCCCTTCCTCGATCGCGACCGCCACGCCGATGTCGACCGAGCCGCGGTGCACGATGGCGTCCGCGCCCCACGCCGCGTTCACCTCGGGGTGGCGCGAGAGCGCGTCGGCGGCCGCCTTCACGACGAGGTCGTTGAACGAGACCGGCCCCTCGTCGAGCTCCTCGAGCTGCTCGCGGAGCGCCACCATCCGCCGCATGTCGACGGAGATCTCGAGGTAGTAGTGCGGCGCGCCGGGCTTCGAGACGGCGAGGTTCCGCGCGATCGCCTTGCGCATCGGCGTGAGCGGCACGGTCTCGTCGCGGAGCTCGACCCGGGGCGGCAGCGGCCGCCGCTTCTTGCCCGCGGGCGCGGGCGCCGGCGCGCCGGCGGGCTGCGCCCGGCGGCCGGGCTCGGCGCGCTGGGCGGGGGCGCGCTCGAGATCGGCGAGGACGACGCGGCCGCGCGGTCCCGATCCCTCGACCCCGGCGATGTCGATGCCGCGCTCGCGGGCGCGCTTGCGGGCGGCGGGAGAGGCGATCACGCGCCCGGCCGGATTCGCCTCGCGGAACGCCGCCTGCGCGGGCGCCTGCCGCGCGCCGCGGGACGGCGGAGGAGACGCGGGCGCCGGCCTCGGCTCCGGCGCGCGCTGGAGCTTGCGCGCGGGCGCGGGCTGCGGCTTCCGCTCGGGCGCTCCGCTCGCCTCGGGCCGGGCCTCCTTGGTCTCCGCCGGGGGCGCCGGCTGCGTCGAGACGTGCGCGACCTCGCCTCCCGCCTTCTCCTGCTTCGCGGCGTCGCCCTTCGCGGCGCCGGCCTCCGCCGCGGGGACCTTCTCGCCCCGCGCGCCGAGCCACGCGATGGGCTGCCCCACCGGAGCGCTCTCGCCGGCCCTCACGACGACGCCGAGGAGCACGCCGGACTCGAACGCCTCGACGTCGAGCGTCGCCTTCTCGGTCTCGACCTGCGCGACGACGTCCCCCGCCTTGACCTCGTCGCCCTCCTTCTTCATCCACTCCGCGATCTTGCCCTCGGTCATCTGGTCCGAGAGCTTCGGCATCTTGATCGGCTTGGCCATGGGCAGGCCCTAGTCGCGGTAGGTGACCTTGCGGACCGCTTCCTTCACGCGCTCCGCGGAGGGCAGCACCACGTTCTCGAGGGGCTTCGCGTACGGCATCGGCACGTCGGCGGCGGTCACGCGGAGCACCGGCGCGTCGAGGTCGTCGAAGGCGTGGCGCTGGATCGAGTCCGCCACCTGGGCGCCCGATCCCATCCACGGCCAGCCCTCCTCCACGATGACGCAGCGGTTCGTGCGCGCCACCGAGGCGAGCACCGCCCGGAGATCGAACGGGCGGAGCGTGCGCGGATCGATGACCTCGGCCTCGATCCCCTCCTTCGCGAGGTCGTCGGCCGCCGCCATCGCGGCGAACCGCGCCTTCTGCCAGGCGACGAGGGTCACGTCGCGGCCCTGGCGCACGACCTCCGCCTCGCCGAAGGGGATGAGGAGCTCGCCCTCCTCCACCTCGCCCTTCGAGCCGTAGAGGATCTCGGACTCCATGAAGACGACGGGGTTGTCGTCGCGGATGGCGGTCTTGAGCAGCCCCTTCGCGTCGCGCGGGGTGGCCGGCACCGCGACCTTCAGCCCGGGCACGTGCGCGTAGTAGCTCTCGAACACCTGGGAGTGCTGTGCCGCGAGCTGGTGCGCCGCGCCCTGCGGTCCGCGGAAGACGATCGGGCACGCGAGCTGCCCCCCCGACATCTGCCGCATCTTCGCCGCCGAGTTGACGATCTGATCGATCGCGAGGAGCGCGAAGTTCCAGGTCATCATCTCGACGATGGGGCGCAGGCCGTTCATCGCGGCGCCGACGCCCACCCCTGCGAAGCCGAGCTCGGCGATGGGCGTGTCGACCACGCGCCACGGGCCGAACTCCTTCAGGAGCCCCTGCGAGACCTTGTAGGCGCCGTTGTACTGACCGACCTCCTCGCCCATGAGCAGGACGCGGTCGTCGCGCGCCATCTCCTCGCGCATGGCCTGGTTGAGCGCATCGCGATACGAGATCACGGCCATGGGCCCAATGTTTGGGGGCCCCGTCCGGTCGCGCAACGAAAACGGCCGACCCCGTGAAGGGGACGTGGGCGGCCGCACGGCTACTCGAGATCGATCTCCTGCACCTTCGCGCCGTCCGCGAGGACGTAGTAGACGCGCACGCGCGTGCCGGGGGCGAGCGACGAGGCCGGGCCCGCCGGCTTGCCGTCCTTCCCCAGCACCTGCACGTCCGCCGCGAGCTTGTAGGTCACCACGCCAGCCGGCGTCGTGAGCTTCATCTCGCCCTTCTTGGCGTCCACCTGGACGACGGGCCCCCAGTCGCACTTCGTGTCGTTCGTCGGCTGGATCTGGCGCGGCGCGGGGTACGGCAGGCCGGCGAGCGCGAAGGCGAGGGCGAGCGCGGCGGTGGTCATGCCGCGAGTATCCCCGGCCGCCGCGGCTTCCACAACCTGCGCGGACCTCGAAAGGAGGCCGACCCGCCCCGGAGCGGGATTGGCCCGCGGCGCCGCGACCCCCAGCGTAGGGAGGGTGGCGCCATGCACCCTACGTGCGCGCCGGGGGGAGACGCCATGAGGAACAACCGAGCGCTGCGGGCGGCCATCGTGGCGGCCCCGGCGGTCCTCGCCGGAATCCTGGTCGCGAGCCACGGCTGCGGGAGCGCCCGCAAGACCGAGAACCCCGGGCCCACCGGCTCGAGCGAGCTGAACGTCGAGATCACGTCCGTCCAGCTCCCCCAGGGCGCGACCGACGTGCCCAAGGTCACCTTCCGGGCGACCGATCGGAGCGGCGCCCTCGTCGACGTCCTCACGGAGATGGGCAAGGCGGCGTCGAAGACGGTGCCGTACATCTCGAACGGCCCGCGCTTCACGCTCGCGCAGATGGAGCCCGACGGGTCGGCGACGAACTGGTACGAGGCGACCGCGAACCCGGGGACGTTCACGCCTCCCGCCGGCGTCACGCCGTCTCCCGCGGCCGCCGTGCAGCCGAACTTCCAGCAGGCGCCGGCGAGCAACCCGGCGAGCCGCATCACCGCGAACTCCGACGGCACGTTCACGTTCGCGTTCACGGCGCCCACCACCGACGCCGCGCGCCGCGATCCCACGAAGCCCATCGTCGCCGGGATGTGGATCGAGCGGATCGCGAACCGGCAGAGCGGCGGCCCGAAGCGCTGGCCCGCGGCCGCCACCAAGATCACCTCCGCGAGCGGCACGCCGCCTGCGGCGCACCAGGCCGTCGCGGACTCCGCGTGCAACACCTGCCACGTGGAGCTGCGCGCGCACGATCGCCGCGAGAGCGTGCAGCTCTGCAAGACCTGCCACACCGGCGGGGCGGGCGGCGTCGTGTACCGCGACCCCGAGTCGAACGAGAACATCGACTTCCGCGCCCTCATCCACCGCATCCACTCCGGCGCCGAGCTGCCGAGCGTGCGGGCGGGCGGCCACTTCTTCGTGGTCGGCTTCCAGGGGGCGGTCAGCGACTTCTCCGACGTCGAGCTGCCGGCGCTGCGGTCGGCGACGGAGTGCACGGTCTGCCACAACGGCGGCGCGGACGCCGACGCGTGGAAGACGAAGGCGAGCTTCGTCGCGTGCACCGCCTGTCACGACAACGTGAGGTTCGACGGCAGCGCCGCGGCGAGCTGCGCGCTCGGCACCGACGACGTCCAGCCGTGCAACCACGCGCTCTCGCCCGGGACCGTCACGGCCGCGTCGAACTGCGCCGGCTGTCACACGCCGGGGCTCACCTCGCCGCCCATCGGCCCGGACGTCGTGCACAAGAACGCGCTCGTCGGCCTCGCCTCGCAGTGGAAGTACGAGATCGTGAACGTGACGGTCGGAGGCGACCGCCTCCCCGTGGTGCAGTTCCGCGTCTCGCACGGCGGCACGCCGAGCGACGTGAAGAACGACGCGGCCTGGAAGCAGGGCGCGGCGAGCAGGCTCTTCGTCGACCTCGCCTGGCCCACCACGGAGTTCACGAACGAGGGGGCGGGCTTCGTCGACGCGACGGTGACCTCTCCGCAGTTCACCACGGGCACTCCCGGGCAGGGCCAGCCCGTGCAGATCAACGCCCTCGCGGCGTCGACGCCCGTCGCCGGACAGGCGGGCGTGTTCCAGGTGACCTCGCCGATCGCGGTCCCGGCGCAGTTCTCGTCCATCCGCGTCGTGCTCGAGGGCCACCCGGCGGAGGGCGTCGGCCCGGCCGCGGTGCGCGTCCCCGTGCCGAACGCCATCCAGGACGCCGCCGTGGGCGGCGGGGCGCCGGCCGCGCGCCGCCAGATCGTGAGCGCCGACACGTGCAACGCGTGCCACAGCGAGGTGACGGCGCACGGCGCGAACCGCAACGCCTCGCCGGCCGTGTGCGTCGTCTGTCACACGCCGCGCACCACCGACTTCGTCCGCGTGGTCCAGGCGGAGAACAAGGCGACGAACCCGGCGCCCGCGGGAACGCCGGACACCGCCATCGACTTCAAGGTCCTCATCCACGCGATCCACGGGGCCGACATCCGCAAGACGCCGTACACGGTGTTCGCGTTCGGCGGGAACCCGACGCCGTTCCCGGCGGCCTTCCCGGGGCAGACCGGGCGCTGCACCATCTGCCACGTCGGCGACTCCTACCGGCTGCCGCTCAAGTCGGAGGTGCTCGACACGACGCTCCACGCCGGCGCTCCGGACGTGCAGGGCGATCCCGCCGAGCAGCGGCTCGGCCCGATCACCGCCGTGTGCACCTCGTGCCACGACATGGTGCGCTTCGACACGTCGGCGCAGCGGCCGGTCTGCAACACGCTCGTCCCGGTGAACTCCGCCGAGTGCAACCACACGGGCGGCACGCAGGCGGAGGCGAGCTGCGCGTCGTGCCACGCGGCGGGGAGCGCCTTCGACACCGCGGCGGTGCACCCGATCCACGAGAAGACGCAGTGAGACGGTCGGCTGACGGCTGATCAGATCTCCCGGAGGAGCGCCGGATCGTCCGGGGACGCGTAGACGTCCTCCCAGATCGACTCCGGCCCGGGGTCGGGACTCTCCTCGGCGAACCGCACCGCCTCCTCGACCTCCTGCGCGACCTCGGCCTCGAGCTTCTCCAGCTCCTGCGGCGAGACCTCGAGGCCGTTCGACTTCATGCGCGCGGCGAGCACGTCGAGCGGATCGCGCCGCTTCTCCTGCTCGACCTCGTCGCGCGTCCGGTACGTGGCGGGGTCCGCCATCGAGTGGCCGCGGTAGCGGTACGTGCGCGCCTCGAGGAGCACCGGCTTCCCGTCGCGCGGGCGGCACTCGGCCACGGCGCGGGACACCGCGTCGCGCATGGCGACGACGTCCATCCCGTCCACCGCTTCCCCGCGGATGTCGAAGCAGGCCGCCCGGCGCCACAGGTCGGCGATCGCGGAGGTGCGCTCGATGGCGGTGCCCATCCCGTAGCGGTTGTTCTCGATGATGTAGACGAGGGGCAGCTTCCACACGGCCGCCATGTTGAGCGACTCGTGGAACGCGCCGTTGTTCACCGCGGCGTCGCCGAACAGGCAGATCACCACGCCGTCCTTCTTCTGGTAGCGCTGCGAGAATCCCACGCCCGTGGCGAGCGGGATCTGGCCCGCGACGATGCCGTGGCCGCCGTAGTTGTGGTTCGGGGCGTCGAAGAGGTGCATCGAGCCGCCCTTTCCCTTCACGGACCCGGTGGCCTTCCCGTACAGCTCCGCCATCACGACGCGCGGCGGCGTCCCCCACGCGATGGCGTGACCGTGATCGCGGTACGCGTTGACGAGGTAGTCCTTCTCCGGATCGACGGCGCGGCGGACGCCGATGGCGACCGCCTCCTGCCCGATGTAGAGGTGGCAGAACCCGCCGATCTTCCCCTCCGTGTACACTCGCCCCGCCGCCTCCTCGAACCGCCGGAGGAGCAGCATCTCGCGGTACATGGCGAGGAGCTCGGGCTCGGCATCGGCCCGCCGCTCGGCGGCTCGGCCGGGCTGGGCGCGCGTCGCCCCTGCCGTCTCGGGAGTCATCCCCTTTCGTTAAGCCCGAGCGCCGGGAATTCAACGCCCACTGACGACGGACCGCGTTACGCGGCGCATCATGAGAGCCTCGCCGCGAGCCTCCGCAGCGCGATCTCCGTCTTCCCGTCCTCGATCTCGCCGGCCTCGCACGCCGCGATCGCGTCGCCGAGCCCGCGCCACTCCAGCACCGCGCCCTCCTCGAGCGGCGAGCCGTCGCCCTCGTGCGGAGCGGGATGGGGCCCTTCCTCCTCGCCGCGCGCCACCTCGGCCGCGAGGATGTGGATCTTCTCCGAGACGATCCCGGGGAGCGGGAAGAACGGCGCGCCGAGGATCTCGAGCCGCTCCGGCGCGATCTCGATCCCCGCCTCCTCGCGCACCTCGTCCGCGCCGCGCCGGCGGAGCGCGTCGGCGCCGCGCTCGCCGGGCTCGAGCACGCCCGCGACGATCTCCTCGACGAGCAGGTATTCCCGCTCGGGGAGCGCAGGCCCCCTTCCGCGCCGGAAGTACGCGGCGGGCCGCAAGCCCTTCCGGGTGAGGATCTCGATACCGCGCGGCGTGCGTGCCCACAGGCACACCGCCACGGCGTCGAGCGTCGGCCGGTCGATGACGTCGATCGCGTACTCGCGCGATCGCGAGCCGTCCGCGCGGCGGTTGCGCGCGCGCAGGCGCCTGAGGCGCAGGAAGCCCTCGTCGCAGCGGGCGCGGTCCGTGTAGTCCTCCACGATCTCGATCTCCGCGACGGTCGGCATGGGGAGAGGGTGCACCGGGCGGGCGCCTGCCGCAAACGGGAATTGGGAATGCGCCCGCCGGAGATACACCTTCTCCCCGGAGGTACTCGGATGCCCTTCGACGCGACGGCCGAGGTCGGCCGCCTCTACTCCCTGGAGATCGACGCGGCGCACGCGTACGGGTGCGCCGTCTCCCTCGCCCCGGACGGCGCCATCCGCGAGGAGCTCCGCCTGTTCGGCCTCGAGCACCAGCGCCACGTCCTCGTGCTGCTCGACGTCCTCCTGCGCCTCGGCCGCGACGCCCCCGAGGCGAGGCCCGACGTGAAGGGCGTGGTGATCGGCGCCCTCACGGCGCCGCGCCGCCCCCTCACGCTCGAGGACATCCTCGAGGGGATGCGAGGGAACGAGCACCTCACGAGCTCCGTGTACGCGAAGGCGCTCGCCAAGCCGCTCCCCCGGGGGCTCAGGGAGCTGCTCCAGCCGCTCGTGCAGGACGAGCGCCGCCACCTCGAGTGGATGGAGCGCATGGTGTCCCGCCGGGTGTGGGAGACCTCCTGGGCGAGCCATCCCTAGATTCGCCCGGAGGGGGACGGGACATGACGGAACGGGACATCGTCGCGGAGCTGACGTCGCTCGCCCAGCTCGACGTGGACGCGGTGCTGGCGTACGACCGCGCTGTCGGCCACATCCGCGAGGGCTCGGTCTCCCGCGCGCTGTCCGGCTTCAAGATCGACCACGAGCGCCACATCATCGAGATCTCGCAGGCGCTCCTCGCCATGGGCAAGAACGCGCCCGAGCTGAAGCCCGACCTCAAGGGCTCCATCCTGGGCAGCGTGACCGGGCTCCGCGCGCGCCTCGGGGTCGGGCAGGCGCTCGAGGCGATGCGGACGAACGAGCAGCTCACGACGTCGTCGTACGCGCGCGCGCTCGCGAAGCCGTTCCCCGACGACATCCTCGAGATCGTCCGCCGCGGCGACGCCGACGAGCGACGCCACCTCGCCTGGATCGAGCGGGCGCTCGATCATCGGATCTGGGAGGCGGACGAGGCCGCGCACCCGTAGACCCGGGCCGTGCAGTGGTGAGCCGGTGAGGGCCGGCCGGGCACATCTCGCTTCGCGAAGAGTGCCTCGGCCGGCTGATTGAATACCGGCTACGCCACCACGCGCAGCTTCTTGCCCGCGGGCTGGTACGCCGCGAGCTCGTCGAACTGCAGGTAGCGGTACACCTTCTCGGCCTTCGGCGCGATCTTCGCCTGGTACGCCGCGAAGTACTCCGCGGCCGTCGGCAGGCGGCCGAGGTTCGCCGAGACGGCACCCAGCTCCGCCGACCCGAGGAACACCTTCGCGCCGTTCCCCATGCGGTCGTCGAAGTTGCGGGTCGAGGTCGAGTAGACCGTCGCGCCGTCCGGCACGCGCGCCTGGTTGCCCATGCAGAGCGAGCAGCCCGCGATCTCGATGCGGGCGCCCACGGCGCTGTACGTCGAGAAGTACGCCTCGTCCTTGAGCTGCTGCTGGTCCATGCGCGTCGGCGGGCAGATCCAGGTGCGCACCGCGGCGTTGAACTTCTGGCCC
>DASSQM010000235.1:0-9853 GCA_035702465.1 Anaeromyxobacter sp.
AGCCGCGGCGTCTACGTCTCGCACGGCGAGCGTGATCCGGAGGCGGCGGCGGTCGCCGTCCCGGTGCGCGGGCCGGGCGGCGCGCTGGCCGGCGCGCTCGGAGTGACCGGGCCGCGCAACCGCTTCGATCGCGCCGCGTGCGCGCGCATGGCCAAGGTACTCGCCGCGAAGGCCGCGTCGCTCGGCCGCGCGCTGAGCGGGGGCGCTCGCGCCGGACGGTCCGAAGCGTAGACGGTCGGGGTCGGGGTCGCGATCGCGGTCGATTCGCTCACTGTCCCCGCGGCGACGCCTCCGCCGGCGGAGGCGGCGCGGTCCCGGTCGCGGGCGACACGCCGACGGGAAGGTTCGCGCCGGGCTTCGCCTCGTGCTCCTTGCCGATCTGCAGCGGCACGCAGCGCACGCCGCCGCCCGGCGCCTCCTCGCAGTAGACGTCGGCGGCGCCGGCCTTCTCGCACAGGCCGGTGTTCTGGTTGCAGACGGTGCCGTTCGTGCACACGGCGTAGCAGCCGCCGCCCGCGCGCTGTGCGGCGGAGGTGCCCACCGCGATGCCCGTGTTGATGGCGGCCGCGCCGATCGTGTGCGGCGCGGAGGACTTGCACGCGGACAGCGCGATCGCTGCGGCTGCGGCGAGGAGTGCACGCTTCATGAACACAGGATACCGCCGCAGCGCGACGCGGTAGGCGTGCTGCTGCCGCAGCCCGCCCGGGACGGCGTTCGACGACATGACGCGGCGGCACGGGCGCGGCATGATCGAAGCTCACCTTCCGGAGGTGGCCCCATGGCACGGCTCGAGCGCGCGGACTCCCCTGGGCTGAAGGGCGCGCGCGCCGCCGTGTTCGACGCGTACGGCACGCTCTTCGACGTCGCGAGCGCCGCGGAGCGCGCCAAGGAGGCGCTCGGGGCGAAGTGGGTCCCGCTCGCCGAGCTGTGGCGCGCGAAGCAGCTCCAGTACACGTGGCTGCGGAGCCTCATGGGGCGGCACGCCGACTTCTGGCGCGTGACCGGCGACGCGCTCGACTTCGCCCTGGAGAGCCTGGGGGTCGCCGACGGGACGCTCCGCGCGCGCCTCATGTCGCTCTACGAGCGCCTCGGCGCCTACCCCGACGCGCGCCCCGCGCTCGAGCGGCTGCGCGCGGCGGGCGTGCGCGTCGCGATCCTGTCGAACGGCGCGCCGCGGATGCTCGCGGCGGCCGCGGAGAGCGCCGGCCTCGCGCCCTTGCTCGACGCGGTGATCTCGGTGGAGGACGTGGGCGTGTACAAGCCGAGCCCGGCCGTGTACCGCCTGGCGCCCGATCGGCTCGGCCTGTGGCCCTCCGAGATCGCGTTCGTGTCGGCGAACGGCTGGGACGCGTGCGGCGCGAAGGCGGCCGGGCTCCGCGTCGCGTGGTGCAACCGCGCCGGTCAGCCGCGAGAGCGCATCCCGGAGCCGCCCGACGCGGAGATCCGGTCCCTCGCGGAGCTGCCGGCGCTCGTCCTCGCGTGAGTGCGGTCCAGCTCAGGCGCTAGTTCGGTGCCCGTTCGCGGGCGCCCGCCGAACGCATCGCCAGCCGCCCGCGCATCGCGCGGGCCTCGGCGAGGCCCGGCAGGTCCGGGTCGGCGTCCTTCCACATCGCGAGCACCTCGTCCACGAGGCCGCGCGCCCTCCCCGCCTGCCCGAGGTGCTCGTGCGCCTTCGCGGCGAGGAGGAGCGCCTGCGGCCACGCCCAGCTCCGCCACGCGCCGCTGTAGTTGACGCGCAGCTTCTCGGTGGCGGCGATGACGTCCTCGTCGCGCCCCAGCTCGGCGGAGATCTTCGCGAGGAGGAAGAAGGTCGGGGCGCGGAGATCGATCTCCGGCGCCTTCACGAGCGCGCGCAGCGTCGAGAGCGCCTCCTCGCGGGCGCCGCGCTTCCAGGCGACGACCGCGTCGAACTGGCGCCGGGCGTTGCCGGTGAGGGCAGCGGCGAACCGCTCGGCGGCGTCCAGCTCGCCGAGCGACGCGAGCGCGACGGCCATGTGCTTCCCGCTCTTCGGATCGAGGGACGCCGCGAGGGCGCGCGCCTCGCGGAGGACCGAGTCCGTGCGGCCGTCGCCCATGGTGAGCTCGAGCCGGAGCATGCGCCGGTAGCCGCGCTTGTCGTCGAAGTCCTCCGGCGCGAGGGCTGCGATCTGCAGCGCCTCGCGGCGCCGTCCCTCGTACGCGAGCGCGGTGGCGAGGGTACCCGCGCCGTGGAGCCGGTCCATCGACGGCGCGGAGGCGGTGAGGGCGGGGCGCATCAGCGCCTCGACCTCCGCATACCGGCCGGCGAACGTCAGGGTCTCGGCGAGCGCGACGCGGGAGAGCCCGGTGCCGTCGAGCTCGAACGCGCGGCGCGCGGCAGCCACCGCCTCGTCGACGCGCCCGGCCACGCCGTGCGCCATCGTGAGCGCGCGGAACGCCGCGCCGCTCGTGGGCACGCGCTCCGTCCACGCGCGCGCCACCTCCATGAGGTCCTCGTCCCGGCCCAGCCCCGCGAGGCAGTCCGCCTGGTGCATGAGCGCGGGCTCGAACGTCGAGTCGAGCGCGACCGCCCGCTGCATGAACGGGAGCGCCTCGGCCCACCGGTCCTCGTGGACGAACTGGTCGCCCGCCATGAAGAGCACTTCCTTGTCCTGCGGGTAGGTCTCCACCGCCCGCGCGTAGACGGCGTGCGCTTCCGCGGCGCGGCCGTCCATGATCGCGCTCCACGCGCCGATGAGCGTGCGCTCCTTCTCCGGGACCCGGTCCGCGTGCTTGAGGGCGGCGTCCATCTCCTTGCGCCGGGAGGCGTCGTCGAGGCCGGTGAACTTGCCGAGGTACGCGATGCGGTAGTGCGCGAGCGCGAACCCGGGATCGATCGCGATCGCCTTGCGGTACTCGTCGATCGCGGCGTCGTACCGGATCGCCTCCTTGAGCTGATCGCCGCGGAAGTAGTGCTGGTACGCCTCGAGGTTCCCCGTGGTGAGGTCCGCGACCTTGACGTTGCGCGCCTGCACCTCGGCCGGCGTCTCGCGGAGCCGCTCGCGGGTCCGCTCCGAGAGCCGGTCGATCATGGCCGGCACGCTCGCCTTGCCGCGGCCCGAGTCCTGCAGCGTGAAGAGGTACTCGCTGCGCGAAGGGTCGAGCGCCTTGAGCTCGATGGCGTACACGTCGTCGAAGCGGCGGATCGACGCGAGCACGAGCGCGCGCACCCCGGCGCCGAGCGCGAGCTCGCGCCCGAGCGCCTCGTCGACGATCGTGACGTTCGACTTCCCGAGCTGCCGCAGGACGTCGAGCATGCGCACGCGCGAGAGCACCGCGAGCTTCTGCGACTGCTCGAGGGAGGTGATGAGCATCCCGGAGAGCCCGTCCAGCTCCGGCTCGCCGGTCTGGTTCACGAAGTCGGCGACGGCCACGCTCATCGGGGCCGCCGCGCTCGCGGTGCGCGAGCGCGCGAGCCAGACGCCTCCGGCGACCAGGCCCGCGAGCGCGATCGCCGCCGCCGCGATCGCCGCCACGAGCGGGCCGCGCGCCCGGCGGCGCGCGCGCGCCGGCATCGAGGGCGCCGACGGCGTGTGCTCGAGCTCGCGGTGGTAGGCGGAGAGCGCGGCGAGGACCGCGGCGCCATCGCGCGGGCGATCGACGGGGTCCTTCGCGAGCATCCGCCGCACGAGCTCGCCGAGCGCTGGGAGCTCCGGCACGTCCAGCGCCGGCGCGGCGCGGGAGGACTGGACCGCGCGCCCCGCGTCGTCCTCGGGGAAGGGCAGCTCGCCCGAGAGCATCCGGAAGAGCAGCACGCCGAGCGCGAAGACGTCGGTGCGCTCGTCCTCGGGTGCGCCCCGCCACTGCTCGGGCGCCATGAACGCGGGCGTTCCCCCCTCGATCCGGCGCCGCCCGAGCGCGTGGGCGAGGCCGAAGTCGAGGAGCTTCACCTGCCCGTCCTCGCACAGGAAGACGTTCGCCGGCTTGAGGTCGCGGTGGACGACGCCCTCGGCGTGCGCGTGAGCGAGCCCGCGCGCGATCCCGAGGCCGATGCGCAGCGCCTCGCGCACAGGGATGGTCCCCTGCTCCAGCCGATCCGCCAGCGTCTGGCCGCGGAGCAGCTCGAGGACGAGGTACGGACCCTGCTCGCTGCGGCCGACGTCGTGCAGCGTCACGATGTTCGGGTGCGAGAGTCGGGCGGCCGCCTCGCCCTCGCGCAGGAGCCGGTCCTCGCGGAGCGCCCCCCGATCTCCGGTGCGGACGGCCTTGAACGCGACGGGGCGGCCGAGGGCGCGGTCGCGCGCCTCGTAGACGATCCCGAAGCCGCCGCGGCCGATCTCCCGGACGAGCTCGAAGCGGTCCGCGACGACCTCGCCCGGGCGGAGCCAGCGATCCCAGCGATCCCCGAGCGCCGGAGAGGGAGTCTGCGCGAGCTCCTTGAGGAGGCCGGTGAGGGCGCCGGGGCGCACCTCCCCAGCGTGCCGCGAGTCCCGCTCTTCCGACGTTCGCGCCATCGGGCCTCCCGGGCCGGCCGCCGCCGCGAGCCGGGCCACAGGGTAACGTAACCGTCGCGCGGCTTCCGCCCCCGCCAAACGCGCCGTTTCCGATCGTCATTCCCGCGGGCTTGACGCGGCGGAACCCCTCCGGGTTATGGTGCCCCGCCGGTTCGGGCCCTTGGGGTGGGGAGGAGCGGACGGCCCCGGAGGAGCATGCCCCCACCCAACCCCGCACCTGGCCTCGCGATCGCCGGCGTGTTCGCGGCCGTCCTCGCCGCCGCCCCGGCCCGTGCGGCGTCGCCCGTCGCGCCGCTCCCGCCCTCCGAGGTGAAGCACGCGCACGCCGCGTACGAGGCCGGCGACTGCGCGCTCTGCCACGAGCGCGCCGACCCGAAGAGCCCCGGGAAGCTCTCGGGGCCCGTGAACGAGCTCTGCTTCGGGTGCCACGACGAGCTCCGCGAGGTGCTGAAGCGCCCCGTCGTGCACTGGGCGGCGGCGGACGCCTGCACGAACTGCCACAACCCGCACGGCTCGCGGCAGCCGAAGCTCCTCGTCGACGAGACCGTCGCGCTCTGCACCACCTGTCACGAAGACGTCGGCGAGTACGTCCGCTCGGCCAAGGTGAAGCACGGCGCCGTCACGACCGGCGCGAAGTGCGCGAACTGCCACAACCCGCACGGCTCGAACGTCGAGAAGCTCCTCGTCGCGTACCCGTTCGACCTCTGCCTCGGCTGCCACTCGAAGGACGGGATGCGCTCCGCCGACGGCCGCCTCCTCGGGAACATGAAGCAGTGGCTGGCGGAGAACCCCGACTGGCACGCGCCGGTGAAGGCGAAGGACTGCAGCGCGTGCCACCGGCCGCACGGGAGCGCGAACTTCCGCCTCCTCGTCGCGACGTACCCGGAGAAGTTCTACGCGCCGTACGCGACCGAGAACTACAAGCTCTGCTTCGGCTGCCACAACGAGCGCGCGTTCCGCGAGCCGGAGACGACGACGCTCACGAACTTCCGCAACGGCAAGAAGAACCTCCACTTCGTCCACGTGAACAAGGACGACCGCGGCCGCACCTGCCGGGCGTGCCACGAGGTGCACGCCTCGAAGCAGCCGCACCACCTCCGCGAGGGAGTGCCGTACGGGCCGAAGGGCTGGATCCTGAAGCTCAACTACGAGCGGTCCGCGCGCGGCGGCTCGTGCGCGAAGACCTGCCACGAGACGCGCGGCTACGATCGCCAGACGGTCGTGGCGAACCCCGTCAAGTGAGGACCTCCATGCGCGCCCTCCTCGCCGGCGTCCTCGCCCTGTCCGCGCTCGCGCCTCGGCCGGACCGGGCCTTCTCGAACGTCGCCGTGGGGGACCCGGTGCGCGACCGCGAGCTCGCCGCCGCGGCGGGGGGCAAGGCCCCGCTCCTCGGCGACGCGCGGGCGAGCGTCTTCGTCTTCTTCCGCACCGACAGCGAGAACTCGGCCGGCGCGCTGGACGAGCTGTCGTTCGTGGAGCGCGACCTCGCCGCGAAGGGCGCGCGGTTCGTGGCGGTGGTGTCCGACTCCGACGACGTCGAGCGTGCGAAGGCGATGATGCGCCACGCAGGGCTGAAGATGCCGCTCCTCGTCGATGCGCGGGACGCGCTCTACGGCGAGCTCGGCGTGCGGCTCCACCCGGTGGTCGGCGTCGTCGCGAAGGGGCGGCTCGCCGCCTACGAGCACTATCGGAAGGTGGGCTTCCGCCGGATCGTTCGCGGCCGCATCGAGGTGGCGCTCGGCGAGGCACGCGAAGCCGACCTGGAGAAGGTGCTCTCCCCGTCGCCGTCGCGGACGGGCGACGCGCTCTCGCCGGCGCGCCGCTGGGTGGCGCTCGGGCGGAAGGAGCTCGCGCGCGGCGACGCGGCGCGGGCGGAGGCGAGCGCGCGCAAGGGGGTCGGCCTCGCGCCGGGGCACGCGCCGGCGCACGTGCTGCTCGGGAAGGCGCTCGCGGTGCAGGGGCGCTGCGCCGAGGCGCGCGCCGCGTTCGAGGCGGCGCTCCGGCTCGCGCCGACCGACCAGGAGGCGAGCGAAGGCCTCCGCGACTGCGCGGGCAGGTGACGCGCCCGCCCTAGCGCGCGGGCGGGACGTTCCGCGCCATCTGCAGGAGCCACTCGCGTGCGGTGAGGAGGTCCGCGGCGCACGCGCGGAGCGCCTCGGCCCTCCGCTCGTGGATGACTCCGCCGGACTGGGCCCTCTCGAGCGCGTGTCGCACGGACGCGCGGAACGCGCTCACCGCCGCGTTGTACGCCGAGGCGCGGGCGACGAGCGCGGGCGGGACCTCGTCCGAGGGCAGCGCGGCGATGGGCTGCTCGAGGGTTCGGAGCTCGCTCGGGGTCATGGGGGGAGCGTAACGGCCGCGGGCGGGTTCCTCGCGCCCGTGTGCTGGGGTCGTGGGCGTGCGTGACCCGTGAACGCGGCACGGCCGCGGGCTACGATCCGGCGCGCGTGTGGACCCTGGAGCCATTCTCCGGATCGGTGCGACAGGCGGCCGCGGCGGCGGCGCTGGCGGCGGCCGTGGTGGGGTTCCTCCTCGTCCAGGAGATCGGGCTGCGCCTCCGGCGCGAGGAGGCGCGCGCCTGGTGGGCCGGGACGGGGCGGGACCTCATCAACGCGGCGGGCCTCCTCGCCATCGCGGGCGCGCTGCGCTGGAGCGGGTTTCCCTGGCCGGCGGCGGTGCTCGTCGGCGGCACCCTCACGCTCGCCATGTTCGGCGCGTCGGTGTTCGTGGCGACGCAGCTCCGCACCGACCACCCACGAGCGTGGGCGTTCGCCGCGGGCGCGGCGTTCGCGCTCCCCGTGTTCCTCTACCCGCGCCAGGTGCTCGCCGCGTTCTCGGCGGTCGCCGCGGCGCTCTTCGGCGCGGTGGCTCGATGAGCGGCTCCGGCGTGCGGCACGCGGCGTGCGCGGTCCTCCTCGCGGCGGGGGTCCGCGCCTCGGCGGCGGGCGGGACGCTCGCCGTGCTCAACAAGGGCGACGCGACGGCGTCGCTCCTCGACCTCGGCACGGGAGCCGTCGCCGCGACCGTCCCGACCGGCGAGGGACCGCACGAGGCGGCCGCGTCCCCGGACGGCAGGATCGTGGTGGTGTCGAACTACGGCACTCGGGAGCGCGCGGGCGGCACGCTCACCGTGCTCGACGTCGCGGGGGCGCGCGCCGTGCGGACCGTCGACGTCGGCGCGGGGCGGAGGCCGCACGGCCTCGCGTTCCTGGACGCGCGGCGGGTCCTCGTCACGGCGGAGGCGGCGCGGGCGCTGCTCGTGGTGGACGTGGAGCGCGGCGCCGTCGAGGCCACGATCGAGACGGGCCAGGAGATCTCGCACATGGTCGCGGCGACGCCGGACGGGCAGCGCGCGTTCGTCGCGAGCATCGGCTCGGGCACGGTGACGGCGATCGACCTCGCGAGCCGCAGGGTGCTCGCCCAGATCCGCACGGGTGCGGGGGCGGAGGGCATCGCCGTCGCGCCGGGCGGGCGGGAGGTGTGGGTCGCGAACCGGGCGGCGGACACCGTCACCGTCGTGGACGCGGCGAAGCTCTCGGTGGTGGCGGAGATCCCCTGCGCGTCGTTCCCGATCCGCGTCGCCTTCACGCCCGACGGGAGGCGGGCGCTCGTCACGAACGCGAGGTCGAGCGACGTCGCCGTCGTCGACGTCGCGTCGCGCAAGGTGGTGGGCCGCATGAGCGCGGCGCTCTCCGGCGCGGGCGGAGAGGGCCGGCTCCTCGCGTTCGAGGGGGCGACGCCGATCGGCGTCGTCGTCGCTCCCGGCGGGGCGCGGGCGTTCGTGGCGCACGCGAACGCCGACGCGATCGCGGAGTTCGACCTCGCGACGGGGAAGGTGGTGCGGACGCTGAAGGCGGGGCGCGAGCCGGACGGGATGGCGTATACGGCCGTCGAGGTCCGCGCGCGCTGATGGTCTCGGGCCGCGCTCGCGAAAGAGAAGAAGGCCGCCGGTCTCCCGGCGGCCTTCGATGCTTTCAGGCTCGGAGCGAAGCGGCCTACATCATCCCGCCCATGCCCCCGCCGCCCATGCCGACGCCGGCGGCGCCCTTCTCCTCGTCCTTCGGCTTCTCCGCCACCATCGCCATGGTGGTGAGCATGAGGGAGGCGACGGACGACGCGTTCTGGAGCGCGTAGCGGCTGACCTTGGTCGGGTCGATGACGCCGGCCTTCACGAGGTCCTCGTAGTCGCCGCTCGCCGCGTTGAAGCCGTAGTTCGCCTCCTTCGACTCGCGGACCTTGTTCACGACGATCGACGCCTCGTACCCGCCGTTGCCGGCGATCTGCCGGATGGGCTCCTCGAGCGCCCGCTTGACGATGTCGACGCCGAACTTCTCACCCTCCTCGATCTGGATCTTGTCGAGGCTCTTGAGCGAGCGCAGGTACGCGACGCCGCCGCCGGGGACGATGCCCTCCTCGACGGCCGCGCGGGTGGCGTGCAGCGCGTCCTCGACGCGGGCCTTCTTCTCCTTCATCTCGGTCTCGGTGGCCGCGCCGACGTTGATGACCGCGACGCCGCCCACGAGCTTCGCGAGCCGCTCCTGGAGCTTCTCGCGGTCGTAGTCGCTCGTCGTCTCCTCGGTCTGGGCGCGGATGGTCTTCACGCGCGCCTCGATGTCGGCCTTCTTGCCGGCGCCGTCCACGATGGTGGTGTTGTCCTTGTCCACCGTGATGCGCTTCGCGCGGCCGAGGTCCTTGAGCGTCACCTGCTCGAGCTTCAGGCCCAGCTCCTCGGCGATCATCTTGCCGCCGGTGAGGATGGCGATGTCCTCGAGCATGGCCTTGCGGCGGTCGCCGAAGCCCGGCGCCTTCACGGAGCACACGTGCAGCGTGCCGCGGAGCTTGTTCACGACGAGCGTCGCGAGCGCCTCACCCTCGACCTCCTCGGCCACGATGAGGAGCGGCTTGCCGCCGCGGGCGACCTGCTCGAGCAGCGGCAGGAGGTCCTTCATGTTCGAGATCTTCTTCTCGTGGATGAGGATGTAGGCGTCCTCCAGGACGGCCTCCATCCGCTCCGGGTCGGTCACGAAGTAGGGCGAGAGGTAGCCGCGGTCGAACTGCATGCCCTCGACCACCTCGAGCGTCGTCTCGAGGCCCTTCGCCTCCTCGACGGTGATGACGCCCTCCTTGCCGACCTTGTCCATCGCCTCGGCGATGATGCCGCCGATGGTGGTGTCGCCGTTCGCGGAGATGGTGCCGACCTGCGCGATCTCCTTGTGGTCCTTGGTGGGCTTGGAGAGGGTCTTCAGCTGCGCGGTGACCGCCTCGACGGCCTTCTCGATGCCGCGCTTGATCTCCATGGGGTTGTGGCCGGCCGCTACGAGCTTCGAGCCGTCCCGGTAGATCGCCTGCGCGAGCACGGTCGCGGTGGTGGTGCCGTCGCC
>DASSQM010000236.1:0-4826 GCA_035702465.1 Anaeromyxobacter sp.
GTGGAGCGCGGGTTGTTCGAGGCCGCCTTCTGCTCGATGGAGATGGTGGGCGAGAGGCCGCGGATCGTGTCGTACTTGGGCTTCTCCATCTGCCCGAGGAACTGCCGGGCGTACGAGGAGAGCGACTCCACGTAGCGGCGCTGGCCCTCGGCGTACAAGGTGTCGAACGCCAGCGACGACTTGCCCGAGCCCGACACGCCGGTGAACACCACGAGCCGCTTCTTCGGGATCTCGAGGGTGATCGAGCGGAGGTTGTGCTCGCGCGCCCCCTTGATGGTGATGAACTCGGGCTCGCTCATGTGCCGGCGTCTCTTAACGGAAGCCCCCGACATTGGCCAGCGGCGCGAACGGCCGCCCGGCGCGCGCACCGGACGCCTTCCGCGCCCGCCGCGTTGGTGATACGAGGCTCCCGACCCGATGGCAGACGCGGACGACTCCCCCTGGGCGGGCGGCGCGGCGAGCACCGCCCCGGCCCCCTCCGACGCCGTGCGGATCGCGCACGCAGCGGGCAAGCGGGCGCGCGCCCTGCTGTTCGGTGCCGCGGTGCTCTTCGGCCTCTCGGCCGTCCTCGTGCGGCTCGCGACGCTCCACGGGATGAACGGCGCGCAGGTCACGGTGGTGCGCTTCGCGCTCGGGCTCGTCTTCGTGGTCGGCGTCTTCGCGGCGCGCCCGGGCACCTGGCGTCCCCGGCGGAAGGGGCTCCTCGTGACGCGCGGGCTCTTCGGAGGGTTCGCCGCGCTCCTGTTCTTCCTCGCCATCGAGCGGCTCCCGGCGGGCGAGGCGACGCTCCTCAACAACACCTTTCCGATCTGGGGCGTGCTCCTCTCCTTCTTCCTGCTCGACGAGCGCCCCACGCTCCACCTCGCCGCGGGGCTCGCGCTCGCGAGCGTGGGCGTCTTCCTCGTCATGGGCGGCGGCGTCGCGGGGTTCCACCTGGGCTGGGGCGAGCTCATCGGCATCGCGTCGGCGATCACCGGCGGCATCGCGGTGACGGCCATCCGCGCGCTGCGCGCCACGGACAACGCGCCCACCATCTTCTTCGCGTTCAGCGTGGGCGCGCTCGCCGTCTCGATCCCCTTCGCGCTCGCCGCGTGGCCGGGGGACCTCGTCGCCTGGACCGCGGCCGCCGGGGTGGGCGTCGCGGCGTTCGGCGGACAGATCTTCATGACCGAGGCCTACGGCGCGCTCTCCGTCGCCGAGGCCGCGCTCTGGCAGCAGCTCACGCCCATCGCGAGCTACCTCTGGGCGCTCACCATCGGCGAGACCATCGGCTGGAAGACCGTCGGCGGCGTGCTCCTCGGCGTCGCGGGGATCGTCTACGGCAGCGTCCTCGGGCACGAGCCGCGCCACCGCGCGTCGCCCGAGGCGAAGATCGCGGAGGGCATCCCGGCGGAGGAGCCGTGAGCTCCAAGCTCCGCGCTCGCCTCCTGCTCCTCGCGTCCGCGGTCTGCTTCGGCCTCATGGCGGTCCTCGCGCGCCTCCTCTCGCGCGGGCCGGCGGGGTTCTCGGCGGGCCAGCTCACGCTCGTCCGCTTCGTCGTCGGCGCGGCGGCGTCGCTCCTCGCGTTCCGCCTCCGGCCCGGCCTGTACGCGCCGAGGAACCGCCGGCTCCTCTGGAGCCGCGGCGTGTCGGGCGGGATCGTGGTCGTGCTGTACTTCCTCGGGCTCCAGCGCATTCCCGCCGGCGAGGCCGGGATGCTCTACAACCTGTTCCCCGTCATCGCGACCGTGTTCAGCATCCGCCTCTTCGGCGAGCGGCCCACCATCCACCTCGCGCTCGCGCTCCTCCTCGCCACCGCCGGGGTCGCGCTCGTGCTCGGGAACGGCACGCTCCGCCTCGGGCTCGGCGCCGGCGAGGCGCTCGTGCTCGGCGCCGCCTTCTTCGCCGCGATCTCGGCGGTGACCATCCGCGCCATGCGCGCGACCGACAACGCCGCCACGATCTTCTTCTACTTCTGCCTCGGCGGGCTGCCGGTGGCGCTCCCGTTCGCGCTCGGCGCGTGGCCGGCGCTCGGCCAGCAATGGGCGATCGCGGTGGTGATGGCGCTCGCGGCGTACGCGGCGCAGGTCCTCATGACGGAGGCGTACGGCGCGCTGTCGATCCCGGAGGCCGCGGTGTGGCTCCAGCTCACGCCGCTCGCGCAGTACCTGCTCGGCGCGCTCCTGTTGCGCGAGGCGGTGACCGCCGCGAGCGCGATCGGGATCGTCATCGGCGTCGCGGGCGTGGCCTACGGCACGGTGCTCGGCCACCGCCCGCGCTCGGCCGCCGCGCCGAGCCCGGAGATCCCGCCGGCGGCTTGACGCTTCGTCCCGGGCCCCGCCGGGGTGCGCCGCACCTCTCGCGCGCGCCGCCCCGCGCCGCGCTACAGTTCGATCCTCCAACCGGTACGGAGTGCCCATGGAAGGCTTCGAGCCGTTCACCGCCGATCACGAGGCGTTCCGGCGCACGGTCCGCGACTTCTGCGAGAAGGAGCTCGCGCCGCACGCGCGCGAGTGGGACGAGGCGGAGGAGTTCCCGAAGCCGCTCTTCAAGACCTTCGGCGACCTCGGCTTCTTCGGCATCCGCCACGATCCGGCGTGGGGCGGCTCCGGGCTCGACTGGTGGTACGTGGTCGCCTACGCGGAGGAGCTCGTCCGCTGCCGCAACGCCGGCCTCGCCATGGCCATGCTCGTCCACGGCGAGATGGCGATCCCGGTCATCGGCGAGATCGGCACGGACGAGCAGAAGCGCGAGTTCCTCGCGCCGGCGATCCGCGGCGACCGCATCGGCGCCCTCGCCATCTCCGAGCCCGACGCGGGCTCCGACGTGGCGTCGATCCGGACCACCGCGCGTCGCTCCGGCGGCGACCTCGTGGTGAACGGCTCGAAGATGTGGATCACGAACGGCGCGCGCGCGGACTTCCTCACCATGGCGGTGCGCACCGGCGGCGAGGGCTACGAGGGGATCTCGCTCCTCCTCTTCCCGACCGACACGCGCGGCTTCCAGGTGTCGAAGAAGCTCGAGAAGGTGGGGAACCCGTCGTCGGACACGGCGGTGCTCTACTTCGACGAGTGCCGCGTGCCGGAGCGCTACATCCTCGGCGAGGAGAACCAGGGCTTCGCCCACATCATGATGAACTTCCAGGGCGAGCGGCTCGTCGCGGCCATCCAGGCGGTGGCGGCGATGCAGCTCATGCTCGAGGACGCGCTCCGCTACGGCAAGGAGCGCAGGGCGTTCGGCAGGCCGCTCCTCGGGTTCCAGGCCTGGCGCCACAAGCTCGCCGAGCACATGACCGCCGTCGAGGCGGCGCGCTGGCTCACCTACCGCGCGTGCGATCTCTTCGATCGCCGGCAGATGGCCCTGCGCGAGATCTCGATGGCGAAGCTCTTCGCCTGCGAGCTCGCGCAGGACGTCGCCTACGACTGCATGCAGCTCCACGGCGGCATGGGCTACGTGCTCGAGACGGGGATCGCCCGCGCCTGGCGCGACATCCGCGTGATGACCATCGCGGGCGGCACCTCCGAGATCATGAAGGAGATCATCTCGAAGGGTTCGGGGATGTGAGCGAGGCAACCATGAGCGAGTCCGCCGCGACCGACGCCGTCGTCGTTCTCGTCACCACGCCGACCCCGGAGCGCGCCGCAGAGATCGCGCGCGCCGTCGTCTCCGAGCGGCTCGCGGCCTGCGGGAACGTCGTCCCGGGGCTCCGGTCCATCTACCGCTGGGAGGGCAAGGTCCAGGAGGACGAGGAGGCGCTGCTCCTCCTCAAGACCACCCGCGCGCGCTTCGACGCGCTCCGGGCGCGCGTCCTCGCGCTCCACCCGTACGACGTGCCCGAGGTGATCGCCCTGCCCGTCGAGGCCGGGAGCGCGGCGTACTTGCAGTGGATCGCGGCGGAGACGCGGTGAGCAATCGCGGAGGCGCGGCATGGGGTTCTCTCTCTCGTGGACCGCGGTTCGCGGAAGGTCGCCGGAAGACGTCCTGACCACCCTCGAGCTGCGGCCGACGGGCGAGAGGTCGGACGACCTTCCCAGGCGCGAGGCGCCATTCTCCTGGGCGAAGTTCGGCGACTGGGTCCTCGTCCTCTCCGACTCGTCCTCGCCCTGGTTCGGAAAGCGGTTCGTCGACGAGTCTTCCGCGGCCGAGCGTTTCTTGGCGGAGCTGTCGGGGGGCGGCGAGGTGGTGGCCTGCTTCGTCGAGGAGCACGTCATGTACAGCCGCGCCGCCGCCTGGAAGGACGGGGTGCGGCGATGGTCGGTGGCGCACGATTCCGAGAAGGGAGTCGCCCACCTCCAGGTGGACGGCGAGCCGCCCGCGTCGCTCCTCACGCTCGCGGCGGATGCTCGTGCTGCGCAGGCGGGAGACGACGAAGTCGACCACGTGTTCGAGGTCCCGGTGGACCTCGCGCGCGACGTCACCGACTTCCGGCACGACGGTGGCAGCCTCGTGTTCGAGGTGCTGGCGGTCGACCGGAAGCCCGGGCGGAGGAGATCGTTCCTCGACAGGATCCTCGGGCGCGGGTGAGGCCGCTCACTTCTTCCGGAACAGCGACTCGAGCGCGTCCTTCGGGTCCTCCTCCTCGCGCGAGGGGCCCTCGCCGAACAGCGCATGGAGCTGATCGCGCGCGGTCCGGGAGCTCTTCCGGCGCCGCGACGCGCCGTCGCCGAGCTGGAAGAGGTCGCAGGCGTTGGAGGAGTCCTTGTCGACGATGTGCTCCGCGTGCGGCTCGCGGCACTCGTGGGCCGCGGACTCGTCGTAGTGCCGGCAGTTGAGGCAGGTGTGCAGGTCGGCGTCGCACTCCGGGCAGGTGGTCCGGCGCCCGACGGGACCGTCGATGCGGAGCGTCG
>DASSQM010000237.1:0-2025 GCA_035702465.1 Anaeromyxobacter sp.
CGGCGCGCTCGACCCCGCCGACCTCGAGCGCGCGCTCGCGGCGGGGCCCACCCGGCTCGTCGCCATGGTCCACGCGAGCAACGTCGCCGGCACGATCCTGCCCGTCGCGGAGGCGGCGCGGCTCGCGCACGCTCGCGGCGCGCTCCTCCTCGTCGACGCGGCGCAGACCGCGGGCGCGCTCCCCATCGACGTGGCGGCGCTCGGCGCCGACCTCCTCGCCTTCCCGGGCCACAAGGCGCTCCTCGGGCCGACGGGGACCGGCGGGCTCTGGATCGCCCCCGGCGTGAAGGTCGCGCCGCTCCGCCAGGGCGGAACGGGCATCCACTCCGAGGAGGAGCACCAGCCGGAGGAGCTGCCCGAGGGGCTCGAGGCGGGGACGCTCAACACCGTCGGTATCGCCGGCCTCGGGGCGGCGGTGCGCTACCTCGCGGCGCGCGGGGTCGCGCAGGTGCGGGCGCGCGAGGCGGCGCTCACGGCGCGCCTCCTCGCGGAGCTCGCCGAGCTCCCGCACGTGCGCATCCACGGGCCACGCGACCCGTCGCGCCAGGTCGGGACCGTCTCGATCACGATCGACGGCTGGGAGGCGGTCGACGCCGCCGCGGTGCTCGACAGCTCGTTCGGCATCGCGGTGCGGGCCGGGCTCCACTGCGCGCCGGCGGCGCACCGCACGCTCGGAACGTTCCCGGCGGGCACGGTCCGGCTCTCGGTCGGCTGCTTCACGACGGAGGAGCACGTCGATCGCGCCGTCTCGGCGGTGCGGGCGCTGATGGCATCGGCCCTCTGACGCGGTACCCCGACGTATCGAGCGCTCGGAGGTGCCCGGGCTGGCATACGCTCACGGGTGTGATGCGGTTCTTTGCCGCGAAGCAGGAGCGGCAGGGAAGCGGGCTTCACGGCAGAAGCGCATCTAGTTGATTCGACAGGGTCATTTGTGGAATCCCCCCCTGTTCGTGTACCATTGATCCAGGTCAAGCTTCAGGACGGTGGGTCCATGGCGTCGATGCGGCAGCGCTTCGATCCAGCATCGCGTTCCGCTCCGGCGCTCGAGGGCGATCCTCTCGCGGCCGAGCTCGCGAGGTCCTGCCCTCCCCCGTCGCCCTCGGCCGGAGGCGCCCCACCGCGGCGCCCGTACGGCGTGCTCGGCTCCCGCGACCTCGCGCTGAGGTACGACGACATCTTCCGGCTCGCGCTGCCCGTCCTCGAGGCATCCGCCGCGCGGCTCGGCGCCTCCGGCCACGCGCTCGCGTTCTTCGACTCCGGCGGCTGGATGCTGTGGCTCGGCGGCGATCCGGACATTGCGGCGCGGCTCACGCGCCTCGATTTCCGGCCGGGCACGCGGTGGCTCGCAGACGCCGCCGCGGACGCGCAGCTCCCCGCCGCGCCCGCGGAGCGTCCCCCGCTCGAGCTCGTCGTCTCGAACCGCGGCGCGCCGACCGCGCCGTGGCGCTGCGCGTCGGCGCCGGTCCTCGCGCAACCGGCGGGCGCGTGGCTGGGATCGCTCCACGTCACGTCGCGCGGCGACGCGGAGGCGCTCGCCGCAGCCGGCCCGGTGGCCGATGCCATCGAGGAGCGGGTGCGCGCCGCGCGTTCGGTGCGGGAGCACGTCGTCGAGTTCGCGCTCCGCGGTGCCGCGCCGTCGGACGCGATCCTGGCGGTGGACGCGAGCGGACGCCTCCTCGCCGCCACGCCCGAGGCGCGGCGGCGGCTCGCGCTCGACGCGGAGGTGCCCGAGCGCGCGCGGGAGGAGCTGCGCGACGCGCTCGAGCGCGCTCCGGCGACGGACCATCCGGAGCTCGAGCTCGACTGGCCGGGCGTGGCACGCGTGCGGCTCGCCGTCTCGCCGGTCCGCTGCGAAGGCCGCGCCGTCGGCGGGATCGTGCGGGTCCCCGTGCAGCGTGCGGCGGCACGTCCCGCGCCGCCGCCCGGCGCCCCGGTCCCCGCGGCCGACGGCGCCCACGGCGGCGCGCGCTACGCGTTCGACGGGATCCTCGGGGAGTCCGAGGCGATCCGCGCCGCCGTCGCCCT